>JALOQT010000334.1 GCA_025453375.1 Phycisphaerales bacterium
AGGCGCGCTCGGCGCGGCCGCGCCGGCAACAGGCCCGCGCGAGCCGCGCGGTGCGGGGAGCGCGGGCGGCGTCTTGGGCTCGCCATGATCGGCGTCGTCCTTGGCCGGTGCACCTTCCAGACCTGCGGGCTTGATCGGCTTGATGGCGGGAGCCGTGGGCTTGGCGGCGGGCTTGGCTTCCTCCTTCGGTGTGCTGCCACCGCCGCCGGCGATCGCTGAGCCACTCAGCAGCACCAGCGCCCCGATCGCGGCAGCCATCATCCGAGCAGACCCAAACATGTGCGTGCGAGCCATAGGCGTCCTCCTGTCAAGTCCAACACCGAACACCCTCGCATCGACCGCCCGCCGGTCAGACTTCGGGCCATTTGCCAAGTGACGCGGCACGCCTTGGCAAGCACGGCGGTTTGGGTGGACCGGGGGGATTGGTGTGGCTGATCGCACAAACCAGCCCGCAAAACCGGGGGATTGGCCCTCGGCGTTGCACGCGGGCCACACCCAAACCAAACTGCAACAGCTTGCGGCCGATGCACCCTCGCGATCGCGGTAAATCGCCCCCTCGCGATCGCATCCGAGCCCCCCGGGCAACCGAACAGATGTAAGATTCACAGTGGTGAGATCGCTTATGGGGGCGGTTGATTGCCCGAGTCGGCAGGTGGGCCGGGCTTGGTGCCGGTAACGCGCGTCTCGCGAGGTTTGCGGGCCTGCGCATGTGCTACTCGCGGGCTGCGCGGCATGGATGCCCAGGAGTTCTTTGACACTTCGCCGGTCATACGTCACTCTGTATGGTGATGGACCGATCGACGAAACGGGTCTGTGTCGAGTGGTTCAAGCCGCGGGCGATGCTGCGCGGCGTGTCTTCCGGAGTATGGATATGACCAGCCGTGTGTCGACTGCAAGTGTGGCTCTTCAGCGTGTCTCGTCGCGAACGGCGACGGTGATGCTCATCGCGCTGGCCGGCACGTCGATGGCGAACGCTGCGCTGGCGCAGGGCTCGCGCCCGTCGATCAGCACCAGCCGGTTTGAGCCGGTGTGGACCAGCTCGGCCGAGGCTGCTGGGGCACCGCAGATTGTCTATCAGTCCAGCTTCTCCAGCGCGACGCCCGACGAGCGGTGGAATGTCCGCCGCCAGACGTCTTCGCCCGGTGGCGAAACCTTCCTGGGGCGGTTCCACAACGAAGCCGTCACGCTCAACCTTGCCGGCCTGCCGGAGCACACGCACCTGGCCATCGCCTTTGATCTGTCGATCATCGGCGACTGGCGCGGCGGCCTGGGCGAGGATGCACAGCGTTTTGTGATGGAACTGACCAACGGCGCCAGCATCATGGCGGCGAGCTTTGCCAACATCGATCCGCGTACGACGCCGCGCCAGTCCTGGCCGGAGATGCTCAGTGCGACGCTGAAGCCTGAGCAGATGAATCAGGCGGCGACGGGCGCCCAACGCCAGGCGGCGCACCGGTTCATCACCGACTCGGGCGCGGGTTTGAATGACGCGGTCTATCGCGTGGTGGTGGATGTGCCGCACACGGCCAGCACCGCGGGCATCGTCTTCAAGGCCGATGGCCTGAAGGCGACGGCCGAGCGCGCCGGATGGGGCATTGACAACGTGGTGGTCGTCGCGACGCGGGATGTCGCGCGCCTCGGTGCGGCTCGCGAGATCGCCAGTGCGCAGGCCGGGGCGCTGGGCGTCCGCAACGCGGCGGCAACGGGCCTGGCCGCGATCGATGCGCCCAACAGCACGACGATCAGCGGTGCATCGACCACGGCGACCAGCGCTGGCACCACGCCGCCCGTCACCCAGGCTTCCACCC
The DNA here is from genome assembly GCA_025453375.1 of Phycisphaerales bacterium. Lineage (GTDB taxonomy): Bacteria > Planctomycetota > Phycisphaerae > Phycisphaerales > UBA1924 > JAJTGZ01. Next base: position 1,809 of record JALOQT010000334.1, read on the forward strand.
CCACGACCTCCGCAACCCCCACGACCCCCATACCTGCCACGACTGCAGCCGCCAAGACCGAAGCTGCCGTCGCTGTCACCGCCACCGCCACGGCGGGCTCGACGACCGCGACGAGCACCGCCAGCGCCGACGCGGCTTCCAGCGCCAGTGCGGCAGCGTCGCCCGCGCCCGCTCCGGCTGCCAACGTGCCCGCCCACGCGGTCAACGTCGCAGCGCGTGCACCGCTGACTGAGCCGCGCACCGCGGCGGACTTCATGGCCCTGGAGCGTCAGCGCCTTGGCCTGCCCCCGCTGGAGACGACGACGACCACGACCACCGCCACCACCGAGGCGGCCACCACCGAGGCGGTGCCCGCGCCGGCCGCCGCGCCGGTGTCCGTGCAGGTTTCTGGCAGCACCGTGACGGCAACGGGCGCGACGACGACGATGGCCGTGGTGCCCGCGGCGCAGCCCGAGGTGCCGCCGCAGCCCGCGCTGCCGTCGTGGTCCACGCTGGGCTTCATCCAGCAAATCCCGGCGGTATACCTCTCGGCCTTCAACGGTCGGCCGGGTGAGGAGTGGGATGTACGCACCAGCGCGCTGGCCCCGAGCGGCGAGAGCTTCTTCGGTCGCCTGCACAACCAGGCCGCCACGCTCTCGCTGGAGCACCTGCCGACGCACGAGCACCTGATCGTCGCGATGGATCTGCTGCTGATCGGCGACTGGCGCGGCGACAACAACGGCGGCTCGCCTTCGGTGTTCGTCATCCGCACCAACTCCGGTGCTGAACTGCTTCGCGCCAGTTTCGCCAATGACGAGTCGGGCAATCTGACGCTGACGCAGTCCTACCCCAACGCGCTGGGTGGCGTGGGGCAGGCCCCGCGCACCGGTGCGTATTCGACGGATGTCCTCCGGCTGGCGCGCGTGAACACCACGGGCGGCAGTGGGGGCACGCATCGCGACAGCGTCTATCGCCTCGTGCTCAGCACGCCGCATGCGCTGGCGGCGGACCAACTGATCTTCCAGGCCGAGGGCTTGCCCGGCACGGCGGCGGATGCATCGTGGGGCGTGGACAATCTGGCGGTGCTGACGTCATCGTCGGCGCAGTTGGATCAGGTCAAGGCCGCGGCGCCGGATATGACGCTGCAGTTGGCCCAGTTGGGTGCGACAGTCGGCCCGGCGCTCTTGGCCAGCCCGGCGACGGGCAAGTTCGTCTCGCTGCCTGGCTCGATGCGTCTGGCGGCCGATACGTTCACGACCAACTTTGCCGCGGGCGATGCCGCGGGGTGGAACAGCAGCAAGATCCTCCGCGCTCCGGGCGGGGCGGCGCTGCTCGGGCCGTTTGGCAACGAGAAGGCCTCGCTGAGCCTGACGGGCCTGCCGGCGCACGAGGATCTCGTCGTCGCGGCGGACATCCTGGTGCTTGGCCAGTGGCCGGGTGATGCCTCGCAGTTCACGATTACCGATGGCAACGGTCGTCAGATTCTGGCGACGACGTTCGCCCAGTTGCTCTCGGGCAACGCGGTGCAGACGTTCCCCGGCGCGCTGGGCAGCCACAGCATCGAGCGGAATCCGCAGCGGACCGGCGCCGTCGCGACTGACACGCTCGGGCTGGTGGCCGCCGATGGGCAGAAACTGCAGGACTCGCTGTATCGCGTGATCTTCTCGATTCCCAACACGGGCGACAATGCGACGCTGAACTTCTCGGCCGACGGCCTGGTCAGCGACATCGCGCAGGCCGGGTGGGGCTTGCAGCGGGTGAGTGTCACGGCGCGTCAGCGGGCCAATCAGTGGGCCGGTTCGTTTGGCTCGTGGGCGAACAGCGCCAGCAACACCTCCAGCAGCACATCCACCTTCGCCAGTACGACTGTCACGACGCGCCAGACGCTGGCCTATGCCTCGCGGTTTGAGGCGGGCAGTGGTGACACGGCCGGCATCGCCTGGGGCGATGCGCCGCTGGCGGCCAGCCCGAGCGGCGAAATCTTCATCGGCCCGCTGCACAACAGCAGCACGACGCTGAGCCTGACCAACCTGCCTGAGCACGATTTTGTCATCGTCGATGCCGAGTTCTACACCATCGGCCAGTGGCAGGGTGAGGGGGCTGATCCGTCGAAGATCAGCGTTACGCTGGATGACGGACGTGTGATCTTTGCCGAGTCGTTTGCCAATGCGACGGGCAGGGCCAGCACGCAGACGCAGTCCTATCACACCGGCACGCAGAGCGGCTTGAAGGTCAAGGCCAACACCGGCGCGGTGGCGACCAACACGCTGGGCTTCCCCGGCGGCAGCACGCGCGACGGGCGCGTGATGGATGCGACCTATCGCGTCCGCTTCCGCATTCCGCACGCGGGCGAGGCGATGAAGATGACCTTCACCGGCTCAGGTCTGCCCGGCAGCGGGGCAGGCGGCACCAGCGCCAGCGCGTGGGGTATTGACAACGTCGCCGTGTCGACCAGCGCGACCGTGCAGGGCAGCGGCGAAAGTGACGGGATGTATGCCACCCAGTCCTGGACACAGGACGGGATCTACATCAATTCTTTCGTCAGTGGCCCGGCCGGGGCGGAGTGGTCGTACAACAACGTCGTCTTCGGGCCCGATGGCAACGGCGTGCTCGGCCCGCTGCACAATGGCGAAGCGGTGCTGACGCTGCCCGGCCTGCCGGAGCACACGCACCTGGTCATCGCGGCGGACGTAACGACGACCGGCGACTGGCCGGGCAACGGGCCCGACCCCAGCCAGTTCTACATCACGCTGGCCGACGGCACGAAGGTCTTCGCGACCACGTTCGCGACGCTGGTCGATGGCAAGCCGGGGCGAATGCAGTCATTCCCCGATGGCGTCGGCCTGGGCAGCTATGCACCGGGCACCGGCGCGATCGATGGCACTGTCGGCGCCGCGGCGTTCAGCGGGTGGAGCACCACGCGCAGCAGCACCTCCAGCACGACAGAGATCAGCAGCAGCACCAGCACCGAGTCATCCAGCACGTCAACCTCGACAATCTTACAGCTTGATCGCATTTCGATAGCAAACTATTAGAAAATAAAATAAT
>JALOQT010000335.1 GCA_025453375.1 Phycisphaerales bacterium
CCCAGGGCATCGGTGATCTGGCGCGGCGTCCAGACGTAGTTGAGGCCCTCGCGGCCGTCGACCTCGGCGTCCTGCGCCGAGTAGAAGGCGCCGTGCGGCGAGGTCATCTCGGTGCGGAGGTACGTCGCGATGCGGCGGGCGATCTGGGCGTACCACGGGTCGCCGTAGATGATCGAGGCCTGCGCGTAGACCGGCAGGAGCTGGGCCTGGTCGTAGAGCATTTTCTCGAAGTGCGGGACGAGCCAGTGCGTGTCGACGCTGTAGCGGTGAAAGCCGCCGGCGAGCTGGTCGAACATGCCTCCGGTGGCCATGCGGTCGAGCGTGAGTTTCAGGGCGTGGTCGGCGGCGGCGCGGACGCCCTCTTCGCCGAGGTGTTGGCGGACGGTCAGGAGCAAGTCGAGGTAGACCGGCTGGGGGAATTTGGGCGCGCGGCCGAAGCCGCCGTCGGTGCGGTCGAAGATCGTCAGCAAGGTCTGCACGGCCATGCCGACGTGCTTGGGGCCGACGAGCACGGGCGTCACCTCGCTGAGGGCGAGGCGCTCGCGCAGGGCCTCGGCGACGCTATCAGCCTGCTGGAGGACTTCGCTTCGGCGGGCAGACCACGCGGTGCTGAGGCGCGTGAGCACCTGCGGGAATGAGGGCAAGCCGCGTGCGGGGACGGGGGGGAAGTAGGTGCCGGCCCAGAAGGGTTTGAGCGTGTGCGGCTCGAGAAAGACACTCATGGGCCACCCGCCGTGGCCGGTGAGCATCTGGACCGCGGCCATGTAGACGTCGTCGAGGTCGGGGCGCTCTTCGCGATCGACCTTGATGCAGAGGAACTGCTCACTCATCTGGCGGCCGATGGTGGCGTTCTCGAAGCACTCGCGCTCCATGACGTGGCACCAGTAGCAGGTGCTGTAGCCGATGGACAGGAAGATCGGCACATCGCGCCGGCGCGCCTCGGCCAGGGCTTCGGGGCCCCAGGGCCACCAGTCCACCGGGTTGTGGGCGTGCTGGAGGAGGTAGGGGCTGCGCTCGGCGGCGAGGCGATTGCTGGGCATGGGGGATTGTTGACCGGGCGGAAGGGCGGCCCACTGGCGCTCTGTGATCAGCGACGTGCAGCGGCGGCGGCGATGATGGCCCCGAAGTCTTCGGCCTTGAGGCTTGCGCCGCCGATGAGGCCGCCATCGATGTCGGGCATGGAGAGCAGGGCAGCGGCGTTGGCGGCGTTCATGCTGCCGCCGTACTGGATGCGGATGCGACCGGCGGCGTCCTGACCGAACATGTCGGCGACGACGCGGCGGATGTGAAAGTGAGCCTCCTGCGCATCGTTGGGTGTGGCGGTTTTGCCGGTGCCGATGGCCCAGACGGGCTCGTAGGCGATGACGATGCGGGTGAGCTGCTCGGGGCTGACTTCGCGCAGACCCAGGCGGGTCTGGCGTTCGTTGATGTGGTTGGTGTCGCCGGTTTCGCGCTGGTGGAGTGTTTCGCCGATGCAGAGGATGACGCTGAGGCCGGCGGCGATGGCGCTGCGGAGCTTCATGTTGACGTTGTCGTCACCCTCGCCGATGACGTGGCGGCGTTCGGAGTGACCGACCAGGGCCCAGGTGCAGCCGCAGTCGCGGAGCATCAGCGGGGAGACTTCGCCGGTGAAGGCGCCTTTCTCAGCGTGGTAGACATCCTGCGCGCCAAGGTGGACGGTGCGGCCACCGATGATCGGGCGACGCAGCACCTCGTGCACCGGCAGAAGGTACGGGAAGGGCGGGAAGACGACGACTTCCGGCCCGGGGTGCAGCGCGGCGGCGCCGAGGACGCCTTCGGCGAGGGTCGCGGCGGAGGCGCGGTCAGTATTCATCTTCCAGTTGCCGCCGATGATGGGAGTTCGCATGGTGGCCGAGGGTAGGGCGGGGGGTGGGGGAATGAGTGGCGAGTGATGAGTGGCGAGTGGCGAGGAGAGGCAGGGTTACGGCTGAAATGCTGATGGTGTGAAGATTTCGCACATCGGTTGCTGGTTCGGGCTGGATGGTGAGGTAGAGTGTCTGGATGAAGACTCGGCGATGCGTGCGTGGGGTGATCGGGGGCGCGGCGGTGGTGGGCCTCGGCGCTTCGGCGTGGGGGGCGCCGACGTTCAATGTGTCGATCAGTGATCCGGGCAATGCGTGGAGCAGTGCGACACGGGCGGCGCTGGTGGCCCATGCGCAGGCTGCTGCGGCGGCATTGGCGCCTTCGCTGGGGGGCAGCGGGAGTATTGAGATTCTGGTGCGGACGGACAACAGCGTGCCGCGCGGGTATGGATCGAGTGTGACGTCGTCGTTCGTGCGGTCGATTGAGGGTGCGGGGCCGGGTGGTGGGCCGATGTTTATCTTTGAGCAGGCGATGGCGTCGGAGTTGCGCACGGGTGTGGACCCGAATGGTGCGGCGCCGGATGTGATCATCGGGCTCAATACGTTGTACGTCGCCGATGTGCTGTGGCTGGACCCGCAGCCGACGGTGCGGACGGCGCCGGTGCCGAACGATCGGACCGACGCGATGAGCGTGTTCATTCATGAACTCGGGCACGCGCTGGCGTATAACGGATGGAGCAACGGGGTTGATGACACGTGGCCGTCGCCTGGTGACTATCGCAGCACGTGGGACATTCACCTGCAGTTTGATGAGTCTGAAGGTCTGTTTCGGTTTGCCGGGCCGTATGCCAGCGCGCTCTATGGCGGGCCGGT
>JALOQT010000336.1 GCA_025453375.1 Phycisphaerales bacterium
GCGGGCGACTGGGCGCGATGGAGCGCAACACGCTGGATACCAACGTGCGGAGCATTCAGGCCGCGGTTGAGAACCTCACGGCCAGCCAGTCGGTGATCCGCGATACGGACTTCGCCGACGAAACCAGCCGCCTGACGCGAGCCCAGATTTTGTCGCAGGCCGGTTCGAGCGTGCTGCAGCTGGCCAACCAGCAGGCGCAGAGTGTGCTGTCACTGCTGTCGCGGTAAGGCGCGGCAAACGGCAATCGGCAGTCGGCGCGGGCGATGCGCCCGCGGCGTGAGGCTATCGCTCGTCAGGCTTCAGGCTGTTCGCCACTCAGCGGGGACTTTGCCGGCTTCGGCGCGGATGACGCTGCTGATGCCGCCGCGGCCCTTCCAGTGCGTGATGATCTGCAACCACGCGGGGTTGCACGTCTTGGCCAGGTCATCGCGGATGCGGTTGGTGACGGCTTCGTAGTAGATGCCTTCGTTGCGGAAGCTCTGGTAATAGAGCTTGAGGCTCTTCAGCTCGATGCAGCCGCGCTTGGCCGCCGGGCCTTTGCTGGCAGGCTGATAGCGCATGACGATCGTGGCGAAGTCCGGGTGGCCGGTCTTCGGGCACACGCTGGTGAACTCCTCAGCGATGTGCTCGATGACGAACGGCGTGGTCGACGGGGTCGGGAAGGTTTCCAGGAGCGATGCGTCAGGCATGGGAAGAGTGTAGAAGTGCCGCCAGCGAGCCGCGCGGGCGTGGCCTCACTGGCGTGCCGTCGTTGCGCTGGGGTCGATGTTGGCGTCGGGGTCGACGGGGATGGTGATGCTGAATGTCGAGCCGCGCGTCAGGTCGCTCCGCAGGGTGATCGTGCCCTTGTGCTGTTCGATGATGCGCCGCGTGACGACCAGGCCCAGGCCCGTGCCGCGGATGCCCTTGGTGGTGAAGAACGGCTCGAAGATGCGTCGCTGGATTTCCGGCGGGATGCCCGGGCCATTGTCAATCACGTCGATGTGCACCTCGCCGCGTGATGGCTGACCGGCGCGGGCCTTGGACTCCTGGCCTGAGGCGGGTGTGAAGCTGGCGCGGACCGTCACGACGCCGCTGCGCGGGTCCACCGCTTCGATCGCGTTGGTCATCAGGTTCATCATCGCCTGGTGGAGCTGGCCGACATCCAGCGGCACCGGGGGCATGTCCGGATCAGCGTCGACAATCAGGCCGACGCCGCGCACGCGGCACTGCTCGGCCAGCAGGCTCGCACACTCATCAAGCATCGGCGCGAGCTTAACCAGTTCAAGGTCCAGCGTCCGCGGGCGCGAATAGGCCAGCATGTTCATCGTCAGGTTGATGATGCGGTCGAGGTTTCGCCGGACAATCGGCCATCCGCCGCGAGCGACCTTGAGGTCATCCTTCTTCAGACCCATCTCGACGACGTCCGCCCCGCCGCGCAGGCCCTGGAGGATGTTCTTGATCGAGTGGCTGAGCATCGCGACAGTTTCGCCCATGGTGGCGAGGCGCTCGGTCTGCAGTTTTTGGTCCATCAGCGTGTTGACGGCCAGGGCCAGGGCCGTCTGCTGGCCGATGGCGTTCATCAGCGACAGGCCCTCGGCATTGAACCCCGCGCTGCCGGCAGAGGAATCGATATAGATCGCGCCAAACGTGCGATCACCCGAGCGGATCGGCACGCAGATGGCGCTGCGGATGCTCAGCCGCTGGACGCTGTCCCCCTTGCGGAACCGCGGGTCGTTCATCGCGTTGGTCGAGAGCACGCCCTCGCCGCGGTCGATCGCGTGCATGAGGATCGTGCGTGAGACATCGAAGCTGGCAGGTGGTGTGGCGGGTGTAGATGGGGGTGTCGGCGGCGCGTTGCCGGCGGGTTTGGCCGAGCCGCTGGAGCGCGCCTGCCCTTTGGGCTGGATTTTCGGCTTGGCAAAGCGCACCGCAGCAGGCACTGGCACGTGGCCATCTTCCAGCAGCAGGACGCACCCGCGCTCCGGGTTCAACTCCGCGAAGATCAGTTCAAGCACACCTTCGAGCAGCCGATCTCGCTCCGGCAGCGTGCTGACCAGGGCCGAGAGGCGATAGATCGCGCGAAGATTCGCCGCGGGGCTGCCACCACCGCTGCTGCCCCCCGCACTGCTGGCCGACGACATGGAGGTGGCGTGGCCGAAGTGCGAGCCGCCGGCCCAACTGCCGCCGGGGCCGGAGGAGTCCAGCGCGCGATCCAGCGCGAGGATGACCGAATCTTCGTTGCTGGCCAAAGCCCGCTCGATACTCGTATCCATCCGATCGCCCGACAGCAAGCGAACGGGCGAGGCGGGCGGCGGCTCAGTGCGGCCGAATGTCAGCAGCGTCACGCCGATGCGAATCTGATCCCCCGGACGGAGCTTGACGCGATCGGTGATGATCACGCCGTTGATAAACGTGCCATTTTGGCTGCCCAGGTCGCGCAGATACCAGTCGCCAGCATCGGGCGTGAGCTCGGCATGGCGACGCGAGACGGTGTTGTCGCCGATCGGCAGCGCCTCGCTGGAACGGCCAAGCAGCTGCGGCTCGTTGTCGGGCAGCTCAAAGACCTTGCCCTTGTCAGGCCCCTGGATGATGGTCAGGACGAGCACGGGGAAGTATTGGGGGCAAACGCGGGGAGGGGGAAGCGACGGAGCGACGGAGCGACGAAGCGAAGGAGGGAAGGCAGGCAAGGCAGGGAGGCGGCATGGCC
>JALOQT010000337.1 GCA_025453375.1 Phycisphaerales bacterium
CGCATGCTGGGCAAGCAGCTCGCCCAGGGGCTCGGGGCCGCCGCTCGCCACGCGCGGCTGGAGGACCTTCGCGCAATCGTCGCGGCATACAAAGCCACGACCGACGATGCCCACGCCGCCCGGCGCGCCGCGACGGCGGCGAGCCAGGCCGGCGCGCTCGTGGCCACGATGAACAACTCGCCCGCCGCATCGACCGCCACCGGCGAGCCTCGCGCCGCGATCGTCGAACTGCTGGCCGATTGCCTGAACCTGCCCGACGCACGCGTCCGCGCCAACGCGATTGACGCGATGGTCCGCTGTGGCCGCCACGCAACAGCAGCCCCCACAGCGGGCCCCACGACGAATCCCGCCGCGCCCGCCCCACACCCCGCCGACAACATCATCATCGAACTGCTGCTCGACCGCGCGCTGGACCCGCACCACCGCATCCGCGCCTCGGTCGCTCGCGGCTTGATGAGCCTCGGCCTCACGCATGGCTCGCCGGAACTGACCAGCGCCGGCCGACGCACGCTCGTCGAGATGCTCCGCGACCAGCGCCCGATGCACCGCGTCGCGGGCCTCTGGCTGGCCGAGCGATTTGCACCAGTCGTGTGCGAGCAAGCCGAAGTCATCGACGCCGTCAGTGCGATCAACCAGCGCGCGGGCGACGAGCGCGAGGCGTATCGCGCCAGCCGCGCCGGCCAGCGTCTGAGCGTCGAGGCTCGCGCCGTGTGGGGCCGTCGTGCCGCGCGGCTTGAGCCTGCTTCACCAGACGCTACGTCACCCGCTCAACTCAAGCCCGTCGAGGTCGCCTCCGCATGAGCGTTACGCCGGTCCAGCTTCCGGCTGCGTGGCTGCGGCAATCGGCGGCCGAGTTTGCCAGTGGTTCGCCATCGCCGATCGATGAACCTGCCGTGCCCGCCGAGTTGCCTATGCCTCAGCGCCCGATGTTCGCTTCGCCGACCGATACGCCCAACGCCGCACCCAGCACCGTGCAGCCCGCCGGCCTGTTCAGCGGCGGGGCGCTCGGCACTGGCATGTCAGACGACGTGGCCGACTCACTGGCCACAACCGGCGGCACGGCGACCACGCCCGCCGTGCCGGCGAGCATCGAGCGCGTCACGCTCAGCAGTGGCGGCCCGCCGATCGTGCCGAGCGCATGGCCCATGATCCTCGGCGGCGTGCTGATCGGCCTGGCGATTCTGTGCACGCTGGCGTGGTTCATATGGCAGCGTGCCGACGCGCTTCGCGCCGCAGGCCTGCTGCTGCGTGCTCGCTTCCTGCGCACGCCGACGGAGTGGCGCGCCGTCAGCGCGATCGCCCGCGAAGCCAAGCTGCCCGTCGCCACCGTCCTGCTCAGCCGCTCGGCCTTCGCTCGCGGCGCCAAGGTGATCGTTGAAAGCAAGGACCCGCCCTTCGCCCCGATCATCGTCCAGCGGATCGACCAGCGCGTCTTCGGCTGAGCCTTGCTTGCACGCTCGGCTACGCTCGGGCATGCTCGCCAACTGCCTGACGACCTATCGCTTCTCCCTGCACCTGCTGTCAAAGCATCTCGAGGGGATGACTGACGCCGAGCTACGCACACCGATCGCGCCTGGCCATCACTGCGGGCTGTGGGTGCTCGGGCACCTGGTCTTTGCCGCCAACATCGCGCTGATGCGCATCGGCGCCCCGCACAGCCTGCCCGACGAACGCAAGAGCGTCTTCGGCCCGGGCAGTGACGCGCACGCCCCGATCCCGGCACACTTCACCAAGGACGCACTGCTGGCCGAGTTACTCGCCACACCCGCGCTGCTGGAGCAGGCCTTCGCCACCACGCGTGACGAAGCCCTCGACAAGCCGCACGGCTTGACATGGCTTGAAGGTACGCCAGTGAAGACCCTTCGCGACAGCATCGGCCAATTGCTGACCTATCACGCCGGCTATCACATCGGGCAGTTGTCGGTCTATCGCCGCGCAACGGGCAAGCCGGCGCTGTTCTAGACGCAAGCTCCAAGTACGAACAACGAGCGGCAGGACGTTCCGGCCCGGCAACAGGCCCGATTGCCGATTGCCGATTGCCGATTCCCAACGCTGCCGCCCTCTCCCGCCGCTTACCGCTTCCCGTCCTTGACCTCAAAGTCGGCATCGATCACATCATCGCGCCCGGCGGTGCTGCCGCTGGCGCTGCCATCGGGCTTGGCCTCGGCCTGCGCCGCTGCGGCAGCATTGCTCGTCGGCGCGGCGTCGTACATCGCCTTGCCCAGTTCCATGCTCGCCGTCTCGGCTGCCTTCAGCGCACGCTCGATCGCGTCCTTGTCGTCGCTCTTGACGGCCGTCTCCAGTGACGAGATCGCACTTTCGATCCGCCCGCGGACATCGCCGGAGACCTTGCTGCCATGCTCCTCAAGGGCCCGGCGCGTCTGCACGATGAACCCGTCGGCGCGGTTCTTCAGATCGACGACCTCGCGGCGCTTCTTGTCCTCGGCCGCGTGGGCCTCGGCGTCGCGCTTCATCTTCTCAATCTCGTCCTTGGACAGACCGCCGCTGTTGCTGATGGTGATGTCGGCCTTCTTGCCGGTCTTCTTCTCCGTCGCCGTCACCGTCAGGATGCCGTTGGCGTCGATGTTGAACTCCACCTCGATCTGCGGCACGCCGCGCGGCGCCGGCGGAATCCCACCCAGGTTGAACTGCCCGAGCGTGCGGTTGTCCTTGGCAAAG
>JALOQT010000017.1 GCA_025453375.1 Phycisphaerales bacterium
AGTGGCACAGTGACGCAGTGACGCAGTCATCGGCCGGCGTCGCTTCGTCGTTCCCAAAAAACAACCACTCCACGCGGCTGGTGCAGCGTGGAGTGGTATGGAATCTCATGATGCGTCGACGGGCCTCAGGCCTTGGCGACGTGCTTCATGCCGCGGCGGCGGTCGCGGATGCGACGGCTCTTGCCCTTGCGGTCACGCAGGTAGTACATCTTGCTGCGGCGTGAGTCACCACGACGGACGATCTCGATCTTCTCCACGCGCGGCGAGGAGATCGGGAACGCACGCTCGACGCCCACTTCGTCGACGACCTTGCGGACGGTCATCATCTCGGTGATGCCGCGGCCCGCACGGGCGATCAGCACGCCGGTGAAGACCTGCGTGCGCTCCTTGTCGCCTTCGACGATCTTGTTGTGCACGCTGACGGTGTCGCCGATGGCCATGTTCGGCACATTCGTGCGAAGGGCGGCGGCGTTGATGCTCTCGATGATCTGCTGGATGCCCATGGTCGATGCTCGCTGCAAAGTGTTGCTGGCCCGCACACGGGTGCGCCGCGACGGGCCGAGATGATAGACCGTCGGGTCGGGTTTGGCGAGGGGGCCGTGCAATGGCCGCCGTCAGCCCCGGCTGCTGCCACATTTGTTCGGTTTGTGGAAGGATTGCCCGGAATGAGGATACCGCCAAGCACTCGATTTTCGCTGGCCTCGGGCTGACACGTGAAGTAGGTTATCGGGTCGCGTCGTGTCAGCCTTGGGCTGGCGGGTTGTGTCCATGCAGCCGTGGGAGGCCTGGTGTGCCGCAGGGCCCATCGGGATCGGGAAGGAGTGCGGATCATGGCAGGTGGCAAGTTCATCGTCGCAGGTGTGCTGTTGGCCTTTGGCGGGGTAGCGTGCGGCGGTGACCCGGTGACGGTCAATCCCGTTGGCCCGCTGCCCGGCGCCCCGGGCTCCGGCTTGCAAGGGGTGATTTTCTCTGCCGCGGTCAACTCGCTGGATCAGGCGTTGACAGCGATCCAGACGGGCGTCCCCGCCGGTGGCGTGACCGGCGCGACGATCAACTATGGCAACAGCAGCGTCTCCACCCCGCTGTCCACCTGGCTGGGCACCGATGCGCCGTCGCTGACCGGCCTGCCCGGCACCACGCCGGCCAGTGGCCTGATCTTCAACTTCGGCGGGTTCATCGCCATCAGTACCCCAGGCACCTACGCGTTCATTGTGACGAGCGATGACGGCATGCGTCTGAACATCGGCGGCGTCACCGTCACGAGTTTCCCCGGCGACCGCTCGTTCTCCCCCAGCACCGGCAGCGTGACATTCTCCGGCGCGGGCGTCTATCCGATCGAGCTGCTGTATTGGGCCAACACGTCTGGCGAGTCGGGCCTGCGGCTGGAGTGGACGGTGCCGGGTAGTGCTCCGGCGGTCGTGCCGCAGTCGGTGCTGTATCTCGTGCCATCGCCCGGTGCGACGGCGCTGCTGGCCTTCGGCGGCGTGATGGTCGGGCGTCGGCGTCGATCACGCTGAGTCTCGCTACGCTCGGCCATGACTGTCCCCGTCCGCAGCCCTGTGGTTCCCGCTCGTCTGGCCTTGGAGACAACGTTACTTACCCATGGCGTGCCGCGCGAGGCGGCGGTGGGGTTGCTGCGCGAATTGGCGGCCCTCTGCCGCGCGGGCGGCGCCAGCCCATGCCTTTGCGGCGTCGTGCGCGGCGTGGCGCGGGATGATGTCAGCGAGGCGGACCTGCTGGCGATGCTCGACGAAGGGGCTCGCGGGCAGCCGGTGGCCAAGCTCAATACATCAAGCCTCGGCGCCGCGATGGCGCAGGGCCGCAGCGGTGCTACGACCGTCAGCACGACCGTCGAAGTCGCCGCCCAGCGCGGCATTCGCGTCTTTGCCACCGGGGGCCTCGGCGGCGTGCACAAGGGCTTCGCCACGCATATGGATATCAGCACGGATCTGCTGGCCCTGGCCCGCTGGCCCGTGGCGGTGGTGACGGCCGGGTGCAAGAGCATCCTGGACGTGCTGGCCACGCGCGAGATGCTCGAGACGCTGGGCGTGCCGGTCATCGGCTGGCAGACTGATCGCTTCGCCGCGTTCTATCAGCGCGATGGCGGGTGCGGGGTCGACGCGCGGTTTGATGACATGGCCGCACTCGGCCGCTTCGTCCGCTCGACGCTCATGCGCAGCGGGCGCGGCGTGGTGATCGTCAACCCGATCCCATCCGAGCATGAGATTGATGCCAACCAGTGGCAAGGCTGGCTGAACGCCGCCGAGGCCGAGGCCCGCGCAGCGGGCGCGACAGGCCGCGCTGTGACGCCGGCGACGCTCGGCGCGCTGCACCGCCTCAGCGGCGGGAAGACACTCGCGGCGAACATCGAACTGGTCAAGCACAACGTCCGCGTCGGTGCGGCGCTGGCCGTGGCCATCGACGGGTGATCGATACTCAACTCACCGGCATCGGGCTGGCCGGTGCGGCGGCGACAGGCTTGGCGCCCATGCTCGTCAGGCCGGGTGTGCCGCCGATGTGCTTGGGCGGGACGCGCCAGACAGCCGGCTTGCCCTTGCCATCAGCGAGATACCAGCGGACCATGCGGTCGATGCCGTCGCGCAGCGGGATCGGACTCTTCCAGCCGGCCTTGGCGATCTTGTCGGCCTCAAAGAGCGTGCGCATCGCAAAGAGCTTCTTGATTCGCATCGAACTGACTGGCAGGTTCTTGCCCGTCAGTTTGATCACGATGTCAAACGGCAGCGCCAGGAACAGCGCCAGCCACATCGGCACCGTGATCGGCCGCGAACGCTTGCCCAGGCTTGTGTAGATCTGGCTGGCGATCTCGCGGCTTGGCAGGTCGGGCTTCTCGACGAAGTTGAAGACTTCAAACGCCCGGCGCGCGTCCGGCGAGGTGCCATCGCGCACCGGCTTGGCCCACAGGAAGAGCGTCGCCGGCACGATGTTCTCGACGTACGACAGGCTCTTGACGTTGTCCCCCGGGCCGACCTGGGCAAACTTGCCCGAGTCGATCTGGCGGATCAGCGAATACATGTTGGCGAAGTTGCGCGGGCCGAAGGTGATCGTCGGCCGGATCACCAGGCACGTGCGGGCATCGCCTGTGCCCACCCACGCCTTGAAGACCTTCTCGCCGGCGAGTTTGCTGGCGCCATATGGGTGCTTCGGATCCGTCGGTGCGTCCTCGTGATGCGGCTCGGGCGCATCGCCATAGACCGCGACGGAAGAGAAGAAGCACAGGTTGGTGATCCCCGCGCGGTCCATCTCGGTGCAGAGGACCTTCGCGCCGTTTTCGTTCACGTCGAAGTAGGTGTCGCGCTCGATGCCAAAGTCATGGTGCGCCGCGGCCAGGTGCAGCACGCTATCGCGCCCCACCAGCGCCGCGCGCACGGAGGCCGGGTCGCGGACATCGCCCACGTGGCACGCCGTCGCGCCGGAGTCAAACTCCGGCTTGACCAGGTCCAGAATGGTGAAGTCCACACCCCGGGCCTTGAGGGCTTCGCAGAAATACCTTCCGATGAACCCGGCGCCGCCGGTGACCAAAAGTTTCACGTCGCAAACTCCGCGGAAAAGAGGCGTACAGACGCCCCCGTAGAGCGGCACGCCGCGCAGGCCGACGTTCCGGAGACAGTGTATCGGCCCGCCGGCCCACACAGTCGAGCCAACCGAGGCGAACAGGACCCCTGCGCTGCGTTATCAGTCGGGTTTCATCAGGCCCGAACAAGTCGGTCCCCCATCGCCTGGGCGAAGGGCTTCATCGCGTTGCGCGTGTCGACCACGAGCCGGGCGTGCGAGGCGAGCATGGCGTAGTCAAACGCCGAGTGATTTGTCGAGATCAGCACGCAGTCGTACCCCGCGACATTCTCGGGCGTGAGGGTGACGCTGCGCAAATCCAGCGAGTATTTGCGAACCGGCTTGGTGTAAGGCACAAACGGATCGCTGTAATCAACGTGGGCCCCCAGGTCCATCAGCAGTTCGATCAGTTCATAGCTCGGGCTCTCGCGCGTGTCGGCGATGTCGGGCTTGTACGCCAGGCCCAGCACGAGCACGCGGCTGCCGTGCGTCGCCTTCATGCGGTCATTGAGCGCACTGGTCACCTTGTGGATGACGTAGTGCGGCATGGCGTTGTTCACCTCGCCAGCGATTTCGATGAACCGCGCCGGCACCTTGAACTCCTTGGCCTTCCACGTCAGATAGAACGGGTCAATCGGAATGCAGTGCCCCCCCAGCCCCGGCCCCGGGTAAAAGGGCATGAAGCCGAACGGTTTGGTGCTGGCCGCTTCGATCACCTCCCACACGTTGATCCCCATCGCGTCCATGATCGTCTTGAGTTCATTGACCAGCGCGATGTTCACGCAGCGAAACACGTTCTCGAAGACCTTGCTCGCCTCGGCCACCTCGGCCGACGACACAGCCACCACCTGCTCAATCGCCCGCCGATAGACCGCCACCGCCGCGCGCGTCGAGGCGTCATCCAGCCCGCCGACGAGTTTCGGCGTCGTGCGGATCGAATAGTCACGCCGGCCGGGGTCCTCACGCTCGGGGCTGAAGGCGATCAGGACATTCTGCCCGACAACCAGCGGGGTGCTGCTGGTCCGCTGCAATGCCGGCAGCAGTTCATGGCGCGTCGTACCCGGGAAACTGGTGCTTTCCAGGATCACCAGCGTGCCCGCCACGCCCACGCGCCCAAGCATCTCGCCCGTGCGATGCACGAATTGCAGGTCCGGCTCGTTGTGCGGGCCCAGCGGCGTCGGCACGCAGATGATCGCCACATCAAACGACCGGCCCGAACCCGCCAGACGCCGCAGGCCCTCCTCGCTGGCGACGGCCTCAAACCGCGAACTGCCGACAAAGCCACGGGCCAGATCCGCCCCGAGGTGAGGCAGATAGTTCTCCCCGCGCTTCAACGCCTCGCACTTGCCCGCGTCAATATCAAACCCAACGACCGAGAACCCCGCCTCGTGCAGCAAGGCCAGCAGCGGCAGGCCGACATACCCCAGGCCTACGACCAGCACCCGGAGGCCCGCGGCTTCTGTGCGCGCCGCGTTATCCAGCGGGCCACTGGGCTGGCCGGCTGGCGCGAGGCGGTCAAGTCGCGATTGCAGGCTGTGCAGCATGGCCGTAGATCAACTATATCGAAGGATGCACGATCGGAGTTGACGTAGCCGATGAACAAGCTTCGGGAGCGGTCCTCCAGGCCGCGCCGTGCGGTCAGAATGGGCCGCCGATGGTGTGTGTCCGGGTGCTGGTGTGAAGGTGATGGACGTTGAAGGTCATGAGCAGCCATGCAGCTTCAGGTCGATCGGGTAGCGGTGCAGAGCGAACGGCTCGGCGCCTGCGTGTCTGCCTGGACGATGCCGTGATGCCGCACTACCGCGATGCGGTGTGGACGCACCTGACGGACCTGGATGTGGACTGGACGTTCGTCTGTGCCGAGCCCAACCCCGAGCCGACGATTAAACGCTGGACACCCCCGCCCACCGTGCAGACTCGCACGTGGCGAGCCTGGTGGATTCGCGGCGTGCTGGTGCACCCTGGCGTGGTCTGGGAAGGGCTCCGCCCCGGGACGGACGTGCTGATTCTTGGTGGCAATGCCTGGCGCCCCGCGACCTGGTGCGCGGCTATCGCCGGGCGTGTGACAGGCAAGCGCGTACTGATGTGGACCCACGCCTGGACGCGGACTGAGACGGGCCTCAAGGCACTGTTTCGGCGCACGTTCTACAAGCTCGCCAACGGCTTGCTGTGCTATGGCCATGCCGGCAAGTGCTGGGGCATCGCCCAGGGGCTCGATCCGTCACGCCTGCACGTGGTCTACAACAGCCTGAACTATCCGCTGCAGCGTCAAGAGCGGGCGAAGGTCACGCGCGAGGAGCTCGTCGCGCTGCGGACGAAAGTCATGGGCCGGGCTGATCGCCCGATTGCCGTGTGCTCCAGCCGGCTCATTCCTGTGCGTCGGTTGGATCTGCTGATCGAAGCGGCGGCGCAGCTCAAGCAGCGCGGTGCCAGCAGCGAGGTCGATCTGCTGATCATCGGCGATGGGCCGGAGCGTGCGGCGCTCGAGACGCTTGCCCGCCAGCGCGGCGTGCATTGCGTCTTCTATGGCGCGTGCTATGAAGAGGCCGTGCTCAGCCGCCTCATCATGATGAGCAACTGCATGGTCGCGCCCGGCAAAGTCGGGCTGACCAGCCTGCACGCGCTGGCCTATGGCACGCCGGTGGTCACGCACAACAACGCCGAGAACCAGATGCCCGAGTGGGAAGCCATCATCCCTGGCGTGACCGGCTCGACGTTCACCGACGAGAATGTCGGCGAGCTGGCCACAGCCATCGCCCAGTGGTGCGCCGATGCCTGGCCCAGCGAGAGCGTCCGCGCCGAGTGCCATCGCGTCGTCGATCGATTCTGGAATCCGTTTGTTCAGCGAGAAATCGTCCGCCGTGCACTCGTCGGCGAGCCTGCCGATGACCTCTGGTTCCTTCGCAGTGATGTGCTCGCTGCACAGGTCGCCCGCGGCGATGCGCCGTTCCCTGATTCCACTCGCCCGGGAAGCTCAGCGCAGTGCAGTGGCCGGTGACTATGACTGTGCCGTGTTGAACGGCAGTCCAGGTCGCCCCATGGCGACCCGCGCCGCTGAACGGTGTGATGGAGTGACGTCACCCCCACGTGCGGTCAATCAGCGACTGGCCAGCAGCGAGGCGCGACCCGACCGCGTGCCCTTGGCGATGTCACGCATGCCCGCGGCCCACAGTTCCAGATTCAGCGTGGTGACAAACAGCGTGTTCCACGCAGACAGTCGTGAAGATGGTGTCGACATCCTGATCGCCGCCTTGCGGTCCAGGATGCCTGAGTCAACCAGTACACCATTGGGCAGGGCGTCGCCATGCTTGTGTCGGAGCATCTCGGTCCACTTGGTCGCTGGCGGGTTGAACCCTCGCTTTGGCCGTGTGAAGATCGACTCGGGCACCACGTCCTTGACTGCGTCGCGCAGCCACGCCTTCGTGCCCAGGCGGAAGTCGCCCGGGCGGGCCTTGCGCAGGCCGACGACCGTCTCGGCGAGTTTGTAATCGATCAACGGCAGTCGCAACTCGACCGAATTGGCCATCGACAGTCGATCGCCCTGGTTGATGCCGTTCTCCAGCAGATAACCCTCGACCTGCAGCTTGGTGTACAGGATCTCCAGATCGATCCGTGGCGGCGGATACATCAGCAAGGCATCCGTCGGCTTGCCGACAAGGCGCTCGGCAAAGTCCCTCGTATAGATCCTCTTCTGCGCCCAGTCACCAGCCTGATAGCTCTGGTGCGTATCCCAATAGACGATGCGATCGAGATTTGTATCGTGCGGCAGACCCAGGTTCCGCCACCCACGCATGTACCCACCGACGCGCTGTGCCCACTCCACCAGCGCCGGGCGCGACAGCCCGCGCGGCAGCCAGCGATCACTCAGGGGCGTCGGCCGCGTGGCCCCGTGCTCCATCTTGTAGATCGTCTCCAGCAGCGCCCGCTGGTGCCAGGGATAGCCCCAGAACAGTTCATCGCCGCCATGGCCCTGCAGCAGGACCGGGCAGCCATGCTCGCGAGAGAGTTTGCTCAAGGCGTAATACGCATAGCCCGTGATGTCCGCGATCGGGTCATCACGCAAGACGGCCACCTCGCCGAAGAACATCGCCGCCTCTTCCGGGGCGATTTCCGCCTGCACGAACGGCATGCCGAGGCTCTCAGCCAGCGCCCGCGCCTGCGAGCGTTCATCTTGCGCCGGGCTGCCCGTCCAGCCGATACTGAACGCCTTCATCATCCCGGGATACTTGCTCGCCGCCAGACATGCCACCGTCGATGAATCGATGCCCCCCGACAGCGCGACGCCTACCGGCACCTCAGACCGGATGATCAACTCGCTGACGCGATCCAACTCCGCCCGAATCGTCGGACCCGGCTCGGCATCAATCGCCGGCGCGTCCTCCAGGCGCCAATACACCCGCTCGTTGACTTTCCAGTTTCGCGGCTCGATGCTCATCATCGAGCCGGCCCGGAGCTTGCGCACACCTTTGATGATCGTCCGCGGATCGTGCACCCAGTGAAAGTGCATGTACTCGTCGATCGCCGCGGGGTCCAGCTCGAGGTTGATCACGCCGCTGGCCATCAGCGATCGCATCTCGCTGGAGAACCACAGCTGCTTGTCGCCCCCGGGCAGCATGCGTTCAAAGAGATACAGCGGCTTCTCGCCGATGCGGTCGCGCACCAGCGTCAGCCGCTGGGCACGCGTGTCCCACAGCGCGATGGCGTACATCCCGCGAAGGTCGTGGACGAACGCATCACCCTTATCCTCATAGATATGAGCCGGCAGTTCGCAGTCGCTCTTGGTCCGCGGCTGATGCCCGCGTGCCATCAGTTCGGCCCGCAGCTCGACGTAGTTGTACACCTCGCCGTTGGCCACCAGCGCGATGGACTTGTCCTCGTTATACAGCGGCTGCCACCCGCCCGTCAGGTCGATGATCGCCAGCCGGCGCATGGCCAGCATGCAGTGCGCGTCCTGGAAATACCCCTCCCCGTCCGGCCCGCGCCGGTGCATCGCGGCGTTCATCGCGCGCACTGCAGCCTGATCAGCTTCGCTGAGGGGCGCCTGGCTCACAACTCCGCAAATTCCGCACATGCAGCATGACCGTCGGACCGCCTCTTCCGGTCTGTGTCGACTGACCGGGAGAGTATCGGTTCAACGCTGGAAAGACATGATCAGGAGCGTTCGAACCATTGCAAACCCCCGCAGCACAATCACTGTGAAGGCCAATCTTCTTGCCACCCGCCTGCCTTGGTCCCCGTGCACGGGCCGGGTGATCGGCGGAGTCTCCGCAGAACTCCGAAATCCGCCTCACTCACCATGCAAGCTATGCCCACGAACCACGCGACAGGATCGGCGTACGGCTGATGGTCGGTCCTGCGTGGATCGACCAGCCATGGCCGGGAGTGCGGCATCGTCAATCTGCCGGCTCACAGGTTACCGGGCGTGGCCCTCCTAGCGTCTGATGGTCGCCGCCGCCCGGACGCGATTGGGCTCGTCGTACCATCGAATCCGTAGGATGCCCCTTGTTTTTGGAGGGGCATCGCGTCACACTCTTGGGCCACCGCCAAGTTAGTGGTGAAGGCCCCAGGGGGCGTGGGTGGGGCGTGGGTAGGGCGTGGGCGGGTGTGGATGGCTGAGTGCGACTGGCAGGAAGGACCAAGACGAATGCGTACGACTGCTTCGGTGTTATCGATGATGGTGGCCGCGTCGGGTGCGTCTGCGGCGTTTGCTCAGCAGAAGATCCACTACACCTATCTCTGGCACCTGGAGCAGCCGGTCTATTGGCCTGAGCGTCAGACCGCCGGGGCTGATCGATACGAGCGCGCGTGGGAGACGATCGTCCGGCTCGATGCCGGCGGCACCCGCCCGCAGGACAATCTCCGCGCCATCTTCGGCCTTGATGATCGCGTCGCGGCCTATCAGTGGCGCGTCCGCGATTCGATCAACTCCATCCGCTGGACGCCCGAAGGCGGTGCCCAGGTCAGCTACTCCGGCGGCCTGATCGAAAACGTCATGAGCCTCGGGGCCGCCAACCAGCTCGGCTACTCGCCCAACTGGATGAACCCCAAACGCGAAGCACGCCAGTGGCTGACCAACACCCCCAGCAACAACCGCCCGCGGCTGGACATCGTGCAGTTCAGTTTCCACCACGCGCTGCTGCCGCTGCTGGAGGAGAGCACGATCCGCAAGGAACTGCAGCTCTATCGGCGCATCTATGGCGACGCGTGGGGCAACAGCCCGGCCCAGCAAAGCCGCGGGCTGTTTCCGAGCGAGATGGCCTTCTCGATGCGGCTGATTCCGATCCTCGCCAGCGAAGGGATCGGCTGGAGCATCGTCAGCGCCGAGAAGATCAGCCGTGCGCAGGTTGGCTATCCGGTCATCTACGGCAGTGGGGGGATCAACTGCGAAGCGCCGAACCGGGCCGACCAGCTCAACCCGGCCAGCACGTTCTATTACCGCCGTCAGATCGATCGCGGCGTGTCGCCGGCCGAGAGCCCCTTCAGCCTCGTGCCGCGCCGGGCGAAGTACATCGATCCGAACACCGGCGTGGCCAGCGAGATCATCGTGATCCCGGCCAGCCAGAGCATCTCGTGGCGCGATGGCT
>JALOQT010000338.1 GCA_025453375.1 Phycisphaerales bacterium
CACGTCGCCGCACGCCCCTGGCCCTTGAGTGTCAGCCAATCCACCGCGTTGGCCATGAAAATGACAAACGACACATCCGCCCCCCACGTCGTTCGGGCCAGGTCCGGCGCGATCAGCACGCGCCGCACGCCACTTGTCCCCGCGCCTGATCCGCCTCCATCCTGCATCGCGCTGATCAGCGGCCCACGCACACCCTCGACCAGCACCGTCGCGGTGTCGAGCATCGGCGCATCGATCGGCAGCGTCGCCGGCGCGAAGAACTCCACCGAGCCCAGGTCCACATCGCGCATCACCGGGTGATCCCGCCGCCACGTCACCGCCCGCTGCCCGCGCGATGCGCTTGGCCCCGCACCACTCCCGGCCGGCCGCACCAGCCGCACACCATCGCCCCCGGCGCCGATGCTGATCGTCGCCACCGCCGGCGGCCGCTCGCCCCACTCGACACGATCCAGCACGACCAGGTCCACCCCGGCCCACCCCGCTGCCCCTCGCGCTGTCCGAGTTCGATACGCCATCGGATCGATCACCTCCAGCGGGCTGGCCGCCGTCAGATCGAGAAATGCCCGCAGAAACGCCGCACCCTCGCGATCCGCGGTGACGAGCACAACCCGCGGCTTCTCCGCCGGGGCGATCATCATCGCCGCACGATCATCCGCCGCCAGCACATCCGGCTCGGTGATCCACACACGCAGCAGGCGTGCATCGTCAGCGCTGGCCGTGCCGTCTCGCGCCCCGCGATCGCCGATGGCCATACTCACCACCGCATCGCCCGGCTCACCCTGCGCAGTCCGCGCCGGGATCGTGATCGTCTCAGTCACCGTCTCGCCCGCTTCGCGCCCCAGCGCGACGCGCACCGTCCGGCGCACCGGCGTGCCAAACGTGCTCGTCAGCCGCGCCGTCACGCGAACGACGCCCGGGTCATCAAAGTCCCGCCGGGCGCTGGCCGAGACGATCCCGACGTTGCCAATCTCGCGATCAGCCGCAAGAGCCGTCCCCGCCCCCTCCGGCCCGACGCGCACAAACCGCACATCCACCCGGCGGCCCGCACCGATCTGCCCCGCCACCTCGGCCAGCCGCCCACCGTCAAACCCCCCGTCAGAGAGCACAAACACCGTGATCCGCCCCGCGTCGGGCGCATCGTCAGCCGTGCCCAGTTCCGCCTCGCGCACGCGGGCATCCTCCGCAGCCGAGTCCGCCGCCAGCGCACGAAGCAGGTCGACGGCGCTGCCAACATCCCCCGGCTGGTCCGTCGGCGTGAGTTGATCAATCGTCTCACTGAGCATCCGCCGATCGCGCGACCAGTTGGCATGCACCATCGCCGAACTGGCAAAGCTCGCCACTGCCACGCGGCTACCCGCGGTTCGCCAACTGGCCTCGACGATCTCGCGGCCCTTGCGCTGCGCCATCGCCAGACGCGTCATCATCGCACCGCCAGCCCCCCCCGCCGCGGTCACGCGGACATCCGCCGCGCTCATGCTCGCCGACCGATCAATCAGCACCACCACCCGCGGCGGCGCACCACCATCCATATCCACCGCCGGCCGCCCCAGGGCGATGCACAAGCACAGCAGCGCCAGCAATTGCAGCGCCAGCAGCCACGACGGCCGAATCATCTTCCACGGCACATTGACCTCAAGGTCCTTGGCCGCCCCCTCCCACAGCATCGTGCTGCCCACACGCAGCGTCGCCCGCCGCAGACGCAGAAAGTACAACGCCAGCAGCGCCGGCACACCGATCCCTGCGGCGATCACCGCCGCCCATGGTGCCAGCAGCGTCATGATGCACCTCCGCCCTCGCCCGCCGCGGCTTGCGCGTCCTTGGCCTTCGCCTCAGCCTGCGCCCTGGCCCCGGCCCACAGCATCACCATCGCGCCGCCTACGCCCACCAGCCCGCTGGCCCACTGCGCCGCCGTCAGCCGTTCGTCAAAGATCAGCGTGCTGCCCAGGGCCGTGATGATCGGCTGCAACTGAATGATCCCGACGGACGTGCTCACACCCAGCCTTCGCAGACTGGCGTAGTACATCACATGGCTGATGGCAATACCGATGAACGCCGAAGCGATGAGCTTGATCCATTGCACGCCGGTCATGTCCAGCGGCCGCTCGCCGTGGTTGACGCCAAAGGCCAGCGTCAGCCCGATCATCCCGATCGCGGTAAACTGGCAGATGACGCCGAACGCCGTGACGGGCGCAAACTTCCCGACGTAGTACCGCACGCTCAGGCCATACCCCGCAAACAGCACGCCCGACAGCAGGCTCACACCCACCCCCAGCCAGAAGACCGCATCGGCCGATCCCAGCGCCCCCTGCACGTCCATGCCAAACTGCCCGCTGACCGGCGTCAGCCCCTTCGCCCCTGCGCTGGCATCGCGAAAGGCAAACAGCCCCGCGCTGCCCGCCAGCACCAGCCCCACTCCCAGCCAGAACGCCCCGCTTCGCAGCACCACGCGCTCAGCCGGGAACAGCATCCACGCCCCGATCGCCACAAACACAATCTGCACCCGGAAGACGAAACTGAAGAACCCCGGCTCCAGCAGCACCGGCCCCCAGGCAAACGCCGTCTGCCCCGCGATGTTAAATGCCACCGGCACCACCGACGCCCGCACCAGCCCCGCGGGCATCTCCTTACGCCAGATCACCACCAGCAGCAGCGGCAGCCAAAA
>JALOQT010000339.1 GCA_025453375.1 Phycisphaerales bacterium
GTGCATGCGCTGGCGGCGGCGATCAACGCGCAGCTTGGCGCGGTGGGCAAGACGGTGTCGTATGTTGCGGCCAGCGGTGATGCGGCCAGCAACGGGCACACGGCGATGGACGGGCTGATCAAGGCGATGAACGCCGGGTCGATCAGCACGATCGTGACAATCGAGACCAATCCGTGCTTCAACGCTCCGGGCTTTGAGGATGCGTTCAAGAAGGTTGCGACGCGGATCGTCCACTCGCTGGAGCACAGCGAGACTTCGCACCACGCGACGTGGCGGCTGAACACGGCGACGTATCTGGAGCAGTGGGGGGATGTGACGGCTGATGACGGGACGGTCTCGGCGATTCAGCCGTTGATCGCGCCGCTGTATGGCGGCAAGAGCGAGGTTGAGCTGCTGGCGATCATCGCCGGGCTGAAGGTTACTGACGGGTATGAACTGACGCGTGATACGTGGCGTGCGGCGGTCAAGACCGGGACGGACTTTGAAAAGACCTGGCGGCGGGCGCTGTGGGATGGCGTGCTGGCGGGGACGGGTTCGGCCGGCGTGCCGGCGAGTGCGGCGATCAACGCGACACGCGTGGGCGAGATGCTCGTCGCGGCTGGTGCGATGACGGGTGCGGGGGCGATGGAGATCAGCTTCATCACCGATGCGATGGGCGACGGGCGCTGGGCCAACACGAGCTGGCTGCAGGAACTGCCCGACCCGGTCGGTCGCGTGGTGTGGGACAATCCGGCGTTTATCACCCCGGCGACGGCCCAGAAGCTTGGCGTGAAGTTCCAGGACTACACGGCCAAGAAGCCTGACAATCAGGTGCTGAGCGTGAAGGTCGGGGACAAGACGCTGAAGATCGTGGCGTGGGTGGTGCCGGGCGTGGCGGATGACACGCTGGTGATGGGCCTGGGCAATGGACGCCGCGCGACGGGGCTGGTGGGGAGCGGTGTCGGGTTTGACACGTTCTCGATCAAGCCGGCGATGGGCTTTGCGGCCAAGGCGGATGTGACGGTCAGCAGCGAGCGGTATCAGGTCTCCAGCACACAGTTGCACGGGAGCATGGAAGGCCGTGCGATCATCCGCGAGGTGGATGCGGTGGCGTGGAAGAAGTTCGGCGATGAGCCGATCGCGGCGACGAAGGACGCATATGGGCGCGAGATGAAGCTGAGCCTCGGCGAGCGGCTTGAGGGCAGCGAGATGACGCACATGCCTGCGATCGTCAGCGCGTATCCGAACCCGTACAACGGCGGGAAGTTTGACGTCGAGAAGGAGGCCAAGGGCTTCCACAATCCGAAGTATGCGGCCGAAGCGACGCGGGCCAAGCCGGCGTTTGCCGAGAGCCCGCAGTGGGGTATGTCGATCGACCTGAGCGCGTGCATCGGGTGCAACGTGTGCACGATTGCCTGCCAGGCGGAGAACAACATCCCGGTGGTGGGCAAGATCGAGGTCAACAAGGGCCGCGAGATGCACTGGATCCGCGTGGATCGGTATTTCACGGCGCAGGCTGGCGTCGATGAGAACACGGACCCGTCGGGGATGGTGTATCAGCCGGTGGCGTGCGTGCACTGCGAAAATGCGCCGTGCGAGGTCGTCTGCCCGGTCAACGCGACGGTGCACGGGCCGGAGGGGCACAACTACATGGTGTACAACCGCTGCATCGGCACGCGGTATTGCGCCAACAACTGCCCGTACAAGGTTCGCCGGTTCAACTTCTTCGACTACGGCGTGACGAAGTTCAACGGCGGGCTGGAAGAGAGCATCAGCGAGGTGACGCCCGCGCTGCTGGAGGACAACCTGCCGGCGAACCAGAACCTGATCCCGCCGCGGCTTCGCAAGAAGCTTGATGAGATCAGCAAGCTGCAGAAGAACCCGAACGTGACGGTGCGGTCACGCGGCGTGATGGAGAAGTGCACGTACTGCATCCAGCGGACCAACGAGGCCAAGATCGAACTGAAGATCAAGGGCCTGCGGAAGAACGACGAAGGCGTGCCGGACTTGTTCGTGCAGACGGCCTGCCAGCAGGCGTGCCCGACGGGTGCGATCACGTTCGGCGACATCCTGGACACCAAGAGCCACGACGGCAAGGGGTCGGTCGTCCGCCAGATGCGCGAGCACACGCGGAGCTATGCCTTGCTGGGCTACCTGGGCGTGCGCCCGCGGACGACGTACATGGTGCGGGTGAACAACCCCAACCCGAAGATTCGCCAGGGCAACGACAACCCGTTCGGCAGCCACGGCGGCGGGGCTCCGCATGGCGGGGGCGGGCATGGCGCGGCCAAGGGCGAGGGTCACACATTTATCGATCGGTCCAAGCTTCACGCTGAGGATGGATACAAGCTGTCATTGGGCGTGCTCAATGGCGCGACGGGAGGTCTGGCATGAGCGTTTTGCGTCCTGACGAATCTTCGGCGCGCGAACTGGCCGGGTTGGAGGCGGGCGCTCCGCGTCCGCCATCGTGGGACCCGGTGACGGGTGACGGCACGCTGACGAACGACCCGGCGACGCGTGCGCCGCTGGTGCTGGGCAATCGCGATTTCCACAGCGTCACTGAGACGGTGTGCGGATACATCGAGAAAGGCCCGGGGCGGTGGTGGCTGCCGGCGTTTATCCTCTCGGCGAAGGTCGCTGGGTTGATGCCCATCATGATCGGGTATCTGAT
>JALOQT010000340.1 GCA_025453375.1 Phycisphaerales bacterium
ACCCGGCGACCGAGGTGTCGAGGATCACGGCCATCAGCGTGCCGAACATCCCGGCGCTGCCGGCGAGCAGGACGGCCACCAGCATCATGGTGTGCAGGCGACGGGTGAGTCGCTGCGCCGTGACGGCTGGCACGATCAGCATGGCGACGACAAGCACGGCCCCCACGGCCTCGAAGGAGGCGACGACCACTCCTGCGGTGAGGGTAAGAATGCCGTGATGCACGATCGCCGTGGGCAGGCCGGCGGCGGCGGCGTGTTGTGGGTCAAAAGCGGTCAGTTGCACCTCTTTCCAAAACAGGGTGAACAGCGCGCCACTGAGCAGGAGCATCGGCACCAGGGTGAACAGGGTGCGCGGAATCTCCCAGCCGAGCAACGGCAGGGTGTCCAGCGGCGCGGGTTCCAGCACGCCGAAAAGCACACAGCCCGGATCGAGGTCGGCGTTGTCCACCAGACCCAGCAACAGCACGCCCAGGGCAAAGAGCGTCGTGAACACGACGCCCAGACCGGCATCCTCGGGCACCCCCGTGCCGCGATGCACCCACTCCATGAGCCAGGAGGTGAGCGCGCCGACGCATAGCGCCCCGAGGACGGCGGGCCAGCCGCCCACCTTGCCCGTGAGCAGAAACGCGATCACCAGCCCCGGCAGCACGGCATGGCTGATGGCATCGCCCAGGAGACTCAGCCGCCGCAGCACCAGGTAGCAGCCCACCGGCGCGCAGGTCATGGCTGCCACGCTGGCGATCACAGCCATCCACAGGCTTAGCGCCATGCAGCACCTCGCACACAGGCCGAGAGGAGAAAGAGCGCGGCTCCGACCAGGACAATGACCGCCCCGGTGGGCGCGTGCGGCACCCAACTCGACAGCCACGCTCCCAGGGCCCCCGTGAGCGCTCCGACGAGGCTGGACAGCAGCAACAGCCGGTCGAGTCGTTGCGTCCACAGGCGGGCCGTGGCAGCGGGCGTGATCAGCATCGCGGCGACGAGAACCACGCCCACGGCGGGCAGGCCGACGACCACCAGCACGGCGATGAGGGCCAGCAGGAGCAGATCGAGCCGGGCGACGGGCCAGCCCTGAGCGGCGGCAAAGTCGCGATCGAAGCCCAGCGTCTGAAATTCCTTGAACAGCGCGATCACCAACCCGAGGCAAACAACGGCCAGCGCGACCAGCAGCATCAGATCGAGCCATTGCAGACCGGCGGCCTTGCCAAAGATGAAGGTGTCGAGGCCGGCCTTGTTGCCAGGGCGTTTCTGCAGGATGCCCGCCAGGACGACTCCCAGGCCGAAGAAGACGCTGAGGACGACCCCCAGAGCGGCGTCCTCCTTGATGCGGGTGGCCTTGCCCAGCCAGGCAAGCACGCCCACGCCGAGCAGCCCGCTGACCAGCGCCCCCAGCAGCAGCGCCGGCAGCGAGCGTTCGCCGACGAGCAGGAAAGCGACACACAAGCCCGGCAGGGTGGCGTGCGCGAGGGCGTCGCCCACCAGAGCACGGCGGCGCAGCACCGCCAGGGCACCGATGGGTCCCGCCGCTGCCCCCAGCAGGGCCACACCGCCCAGCACGACCAGGGTGTTGTAAGGCATCACGGCGTGAGCAACCCCTCCGGGAGCGCCACCACTCGCCCGCCGTAGGCTTCTTGAAGCGTTGTCGCGGTGAACGTGGTGCTCACCGGACCGGTCGCCACCACCCGGCGATTGAGCACGATGACATGGTCGAAATGCTCCGGCACGCTGCGGAGGTCGTGATGGACCACGAAGAGCGTCTTGCCCTGGTCGCGCAATTGCTCCAGCAGTTCGAACAACGTCGCCTCCGTCGCCGCATCCACGCCGGCCATCGGCTCGTCCATGAAATACAGGTCGGCCTGCTGGGCCAGGGCGCGGGCGAGGAAGACCCGCTGCTGCTGGCCGCCGGAAAGTTGGCCGATCTGGCGCGATTCCAGCCCCTCCAGGCCGACGCGGAAGAGGCATTCGCGGGCCAGGTCGTACTGGGCACGGCCGGGTCGTC
Source organism: Phycisphaerales bacterium (assembly GCA_025453375.1). Lineage (GTDB taxonomy): Bacteria > Planctomycetota > Phycisphaerae > Phycisphaerales > UBA1924 > JAJTGZ01. The sequence goes on from JALOQT010000340.1 coordinate 2,000, forward strand.
GCAGCCAGCCGAGCCGACCGTAGGTGCCCATCAGGGCCACATCCAGCACGTTGACGGGGAAGTCCCAATCGACACTGCCACGCTGGGGAATGTAGCCGATACGCGAGCGGACGGCCTCGATGGGTTGGCCGAGAACGCGGACGTGTCCGGTGTGCGGGAGGAGTCCCAGTGCGGCCTTGAGGAGCGTCGATTTGCCCGCGCCATTCGGTCCGACGATCGCGACAAGTGCCGGCCCCTCGATAAGCAGGGAGGCGCGATCGAGCACGGTCCGTCCCTGGTAGTGAACGCTGACCTCCTGCAGGCTCAGGGCCGAGGGATCGGGGGACGCCGAGATCATCGCAGGGCCTCCACGATCATGCGGACATTATGCTTCACCATACCTTCATAGGTGCCCTCGGGGTGGTCCGGCGGCCCCATGGCATCGGAGTACAACTCGCCGCCCAGAGCGACCTCATGCCCTCGTGCCCGGCAGCCCTCGCGGATGGCCTGGATGTTCCGCGACGAGACGCTGCTCTCGACGAAGACGGCCTTGATGCGGCGCTGGACGAGGAAATCGACCAGGGCGTTGATCTCGTTCAGCCCCGCCTCGCTCTCGGTGCTGATCCCCTGGATGCCGCGGACCTCGATGCCATAGGCCCGGCCAAAGTAGC
>JALOQT010000341.1 GCA_025453375.1 Phycisphaerales bacterium
GTGCGGCACCGGGAGGACGGACCACGATATGTCTACGTGCCGGCGGTGGCGCCGGAGGCGGCGCGGCGCAGCGCGCTGCGGCATGTGCTGGACACGTTCTTTGAAGGGTCGGCGGCCGGGGCGATGGCGGCGATGCTGGGCGACGAGGGGATCCGGGTGTCGAAGGAGGAGCTGGCGCGGATGGAAGCGCTGCTGCGATCGGCGAAGAAGGGAGGCCGGTGATGCTGGAACTGCGATGCCTGCTGGGAATGACGGTTCTGTTGGGGGCCGCGGAGGTGGTGACGCGTCTGGCCGGCCGGCGCTGGGCGGCGGCGGAGCGGCACGGCGTCTGGGTCGGGGCGGTGGTGGTGGGGCTGCTGCTGCCGCTGCTGTTGCGGCTGGAGCCTCCGGTGGAGGTATTGGCCGGGCCGGTGCTGGAGGCGCAGCGGGTGACGGTGCTGGTGGGGGCCGAGGAGCGTTCGCTGGACTACGCGGAGGCGCTGCGGTGGATCTGGCTGGCGGGCGTGGCGGCGGTGGGCGGATGGTGGCTGTTGGGGTTTGTGCGGGTGGCGGGGATGGTGGCGTCGTCGGTGGAGCACTCCACGTTTGAGGGAGTGGCGGTACGGATGTGTGCCGGGCTGCGTGTGCCGGCGGTGGCGGCGGGGCCGGTGATCCTGCTGCCGCGCGCGGCGGAGCAGTGGCCGGAGGCGCGGCTGGATGCGGTGTTGCGTCACGAGCGGGCGCACGTTCACAGGAGGGATTTATGGTGGCGGCTGGCGGGAACGCTGGCGTGCGCCGTGTACTGGTTTCATCCGCTGGCATGGCGAGCGCTGGCGCAGATCCGGAGGGAGAGCGAAATGGCGTGTGACGATCAGGTATTGCAAGTGACCGGGGCCGGCGAGTATGCCGAAAGCCTGGTGGCCGTGGCTCGGGAGGCGGCCGGGCAGGGAGCGCCGGCGGCGGTGGTGGCGATGGCCAAGCCGCGCGAGATTGAGGGGCGTCTGCTGGCGGTGCTGGATCCGTCGCGGCGCCGCGGCGGGGTGCGGCCGGGGCCGCTGGCCGCATTCGTCGTGAGCGGCCTCCTGCTGTTGACGCCGCTGGGGGCATGGCAGGGCGGCGACGCCCAGATGCGGGGCACCGTGCGGGACATGGTGGGCGTGATTCCCGGCGCGAAGGTGGTGCTGAAGGGAACCTCCGACTACACGTTCGAGAGCGGGCCGGATGAGTTCGCGTTGTTCCATAACGGGATTACGCTATACGCATCCAGTGCTACGCTGAATGCCGAGACCGTTGAACTTCGCGACCCGAGTGTCATCAACGGATGTCAGACGATTAAGTCGGCGTTCCTCTTTAGACACGTCGAGGCCAGTTCGAGCAAGCAAGTGATCGATGATCGGTGGAATTCTGTTGCACTGCCTGTTCGTATCGTTGTAACCCGCGATGAAACGTTGATTCGTCGAATTACGGTTGGCCTCAATCGCCAGAACATGATTCGACCTGCGGCCTTCAGGGCGAACGATCCAGAGCAAATTCGCCTACAGCAGAGATTTGCCAAGTGTGGGATTTTCTACGAACGCCAAGAGCGTGCGTTCGTAAACGAGCAAGCGTCAGCCCCGCAGCGCACCCAAGAGCTCTACCCGAACAGCCCGTCAGCTCCAATCACGATGGAAGAGCTGGCGCAGGCGATTGCTGTTGCTGCGCCGAGACCTCCGATTTCAGTTATCTCCAACGTCGGTGACCTCTTTGAGGAAACATTGTACCGACAGGTCTTTTCCGAGAAGCGTCTGGATGACATCCAGCGTCTCGTGTTTCTGCGCAATGTGTTTGCTTGTTCTTCCTACGTCGCAAAAGACCTGAAGGGCAAGAGTGTTGCGCTCAGGCCTCTGCAGCCCGGAAAGTTTCGGTTCATCATTGCGCGAGTATGCTCAAGGTGGGCCTTGGATAGAGATCTACCTGAGGTAAAGCAGTACGGCTCAATGGTCGAGAGAAAGTTCGGTCCGAACCACCCGCTGAGGAAGGCGATGCTCAAGTGGTGCGGGCCAACACACACAAAGCTCCAGGTCAATATCCCGACGCTGTGGGCCATCGACACTGAGAAGTGGCTTTCGCCTAACGATGGCGACGCGATACAAAAGCTGCTCACCTTCGCGGCGGTCGCCGATGTCGACGTCTTTGCGTAGACGGCGCGTTTGATGCGCAGTCCGCAGTTCATCTGACGACCGTTACGAGTTGCTCCGGCGTCAACGGAATGAGGGGCGAACCATTAGTCGCCCCGTAATCCCGCCGCGACCGGGATAGCGGAACGTTGATGGTCGGTCGAGGGTCGCCACCGCAGCGCCCCGCGCTCCTACGCGTCCTCAGGCACGACGCACCTCGCGCGAATGCGCACTTCGCCCGCCCGCCCCTCCCCGTGCCTCGCACCACGCCACGAGTCGCCACGTATATTCCCGCCCCATGCTCCTCCATCGCCGCGACTTCCTGAAATCCGCCGGCGCGATGAGCGCGCTGGCCGCCGTCGGCTGCGCGCCGACCACGACGGCCGCGCCGACGCGCACGCTAGGTACCGGTCTCGCGCGTGGCCTCACGCTGCTCACGTTCCGCGAGGGCGACACCGAACGCCTCGGTGTGAAGACCGCGCAGGGCATCCTCGATGTGGCACGC
>JALOQT010000342.1 GCA_025453375.1 Phycisphaerales bacterium
AGGTTGCTCGTCGCCTCGTCAAGGATCAAGATCTGCGGCTCAGCCAGAATCGCCCGCGCGATGGCCAGCCGCTGCTTCTGCCCCCCGCTCAGCCGCACGCCTCGCTCGCCGATCAGCGTGTTCATTCCATGCTCAAATCGATCGATGAACTCCGCCGCGTTGGCCGCCACCGCCGCCGCGCGAATCTGCGCATCAGTCGCCTCGCGCCGCCCATAGGCGATGTTCTCCGCGATGCTCCCGTCAAACAGAAACACATCCTGCTCGACGATCCCCAGCAGCGAGCGATACGCCGCCGCGTCGATCTCCCGAAGATCGACACCATTGAGCCGCACCGCACCTTCAGTCGGGTCATAAAACCGCGCGATCAAATTGCACAGCGTCGTCTTCCCGCTGCCAGAGTGCCCCACCAGCGCGACAGTCTGCCCCGGCGCCGCCTGCAGGCTCACGTCCAGCAGCACGCGTTCACTGCTCCCCGGATAGCCGAAGTTCACGCGCTCAACATCGATCCGCGCCTCACGCGGCTTGGCACCCAGCGGCCCCCACATCACATTCCCACCCGCTCCGCGCCGCTTCGCATCCGCCGCCGCAAACTCCGCCGGCTCCGCCAGCGCATCCAGGCACCGATCAAGGCTCGCCAGCCCATTTTGCAACTGGCTGGCCGTGCCCACCAGCAGTTCCATCGGCCCCAGCAGCATCAGCAGATACGCCCCGAACGCCATCACCGCCCCGACCGTCAGCGATCCATCCATCACCCGCAGCCCGCCATAGATCACCACCGCCGCACTGGCCACAGGAATCAGCACCACCCACCCCGCCTCGACAATCCGGCTCCACCACCACGCCAGCATGACCTGGCGGCTCTGCAGGTGCGTCGTCAGTGCATATCGCTTCGCTTCGCGATCCACGCCGCCGAAGGTCCGCACCACGCGCATCCCGCCGAACACTTCGGTGCTGTGCCCATCAGCCCGCTGGCGCACCTTCTTCATCGCCGAATACACCGGCCGAATCCGCGCGATCCACGTTCGATGCGTCACCCACACCGTCGGCAGCAGCAGCAGCCCGCCCAGCAGCAGGCGCCAATCGATCGTCGCCATCGCCGCGAGTCCGCCCACAAACGTCACAATCGCCCGCACCGGGTTATACAGCCCGATGAAGATCAGATCGCCCACGCTCGCTGTGTCCTCGCGCAGCAGGCTGGCCACCCCGCCGGATTTCAGCGCCTGCACGCGATCCAGCGGCAGCCTCGCCACATGCCCAAACACCCTCCGCCGCAAACGCCCCTGCACCAGTTGCACCAGCCGCGTCATCTGATACCGCCCCGGAATCGGCATCACCGCCGCGACCAACCCCACCACCGCAATCACCCCGCCCAGCGCCCACAACTGCTCATTGCGCGACGCCGTCAGCACCCAAGGCACCGCCCGCGACACCACCTCCGGCCACGCGATCGTCGGCGTGCTGATCACATGGTCAATCGCCAATTTCGTCAGCAGCGGAATCAGCAGCGACAGCAGCACACTGGCCACCAGCATCACCAGCGCCGAACCAATCAACCACCGATGCCCCCTCAGCAGCCCCAGAAACGCACGGATCAACTCCCCCGCCGGTCGAGACCGCGCGCGCTTCTTCGCCTCAGCCGTCCAATCCCCGCGCGCCGGCCCCGTCCGCTGCGTCCAATCCGCAGCCTTGGCCGGGTCGTCCTTCGCCTGCGTCTTCTTGTGGCCCGCTGCCGCAAGCTCCGCCCGGCGCTCGTCAAGAAACTGGCGATACATCCTGCGGCTGCTGGCCGCCACGCCATCGACCCGCTCGCTCCCCGACCCCCGCATCCCCGCGTTCGACGACGATTGATTGCTGCGACCATCACTCATGACGCGAAGAGCGTACGCCGCACGCCAGCCGGACACCTCCAGCCCGCCCCGCGCTCATGCCCGCCTTGTGCCCTCTGCCGCGTCGCAAATCAACGAAAAAGCCCGCAGATCGCGGGCTTTTCGACACAGAAAGCAGGGGTACTAGGATTTGAACCTAGACTAGCTGAGTCAGAGTCAGATGTGCTACCGTTACACTATACCCCTGTGCGATCTCAGCAGTGGGGGGCACTATATGCCGCGGCAGACGGTGAGTCTACGACACCATCACGTCCCGCTCGGGCGGATCGGCGTCGCTCGCCCATAGACGCTCTTGGCCGCATTGTTTGCCGGCGTGTTCGCCGACGCGTTCGTCGCCGCAGTGCTCGCTGCGGGCGTCGCGGCCTTGCCGACGCTCCCAGTGCCGATCGTCGTGTTCATCGGGATCGAGCCGACAAACGTCGAGCCCGTCACCGTCCCCGCGCCCGCCGTCGCCGGGGTGACGGGCGACCCGCCCACCAGCCGATCGTTCAGCCGCGCCGAACGCAGCGTGTCAATCCGCTGATCCAGCTTGCTCAAAATCCCCTTGACCTGATTGAACGTGCGTTGGGACGTGCTCATTGGGCGCTCTCTGCCAGTCTGCGGATCAACCTGCCCTCGCGTGATCCTCGCCCACTGGCGCATCGGATCGGGCAGCGTGACGCGTCGATAACCAGCAGCAGACGTTCACACATCCGCCTCGGCCCATCACCGCGACCCTGTGGGTATCGGGTGCGCCGACGCGGC
>JALOQT010000343.1 GCA_025453375.1 Phycisphaerales bacterium
GCGCGACATCTGCCACGCGACCGCGCCACCGATGCTCAGAAGAACCACGGCCCCCAGGGCGATCCACCAGCGTGCTTTCAAGCGATGCTCCCGTGCCCGATTGCTACGGGCGTCGCGTCGCGGCCCACCCAACATGGTCCGCGGCGCAGGTGTGATCCTTACCAGTCTGCGTACCGATGTCCACGGCGCATGGTTGCGGCGTGACAGCCCCTTGCATCAAAATGGCCCCCGGCTACCCCTCAATCAGGCGCTTCATCTCGATCGTCGCGGCCCGCAGGCCGACGAAGATCGCCCGGCTGATGATCGCGTGGCCGATGTGCAGCTCGGCCATGCCGGGCATCTGCGCAATGGGGCGGACATTGAGGTAATTCAGCGCGTGGCCCGCGTGAAGACGCATCCCCAGGGCGCGGCAGCGGTGGCCGGCGTCGTGCAGGCGGGCCAGTTCGGCTTTCAGGGCGGCGAAGTTCAAGTCGCCCCCCGCCTTGGCGAACGCCGCGGCGTAGGGGCCGGTGTGAAACTCGCACGCGTCAAAGCCCGCGGCGTGAGAGGCCTCGATCTGGGCCGGGTCGGCCTCGATGAACGCTGAGACGGTCATGCCCGCGCCGGTGCCCGCGGCCTTGAGGCGGGCGACAACATCCTTCATGCGGGCGGCCTGGCCCCGGACGTCCAGACCACCTTCGGTCGTCAGTTCCTGACGCTTTTCGGGCACGAGGGTGACCATCTGTGGACCGGCGTAGGCGCGGCGGAGGCTGAGCGCGATGCCGACCATTTCGTCGGTCGCGCCCATCTCCAGGTTCAGGCGGGCCTGACAGTGGGCGGCGAGGCGCTGGACGTCATGATCCTGGATGTGGCGGCGGTCCTCGCGCAGGTGGACGGTGATGATCTCGGCGCCGGCGAGTTGGGCCTCGAAGGCGGCGTAGAGCGGGTCGGGCTCGTCGCCGCGGCGGGCCTGGCGGACGGTGGCGACGTGATCAATGTTGACGCCGAGGAGAACGGGCATGGGCGTAAGTATTGGTGGGCGGTCGTGGGAAGGTGTGGTGCAAGAACGTCCAAATCGTTCACGAAGGAATGAACGTTTTTGTGAAGAGGCTGTGAAGTGGAGGTGTTAGGCTGGGTAACTTGTGGGAACGTGCGGTGAAATTAGGTGATTTCAGCACCATGGCTATGGGTCGCTGGAGGCTCTGAAGGGAGCATTTGCGCGGTTTTTGCCGAATGTGGGTTGCCGTGTGAAGAAGCGTGTTGTATGTTCCGCCCGCCCACGGTGAGGGAGGATTTTGTCCTCATCTGTGTGCTCACGAAAGCCCCGAAGGGCCGTTTCCGCGCGAAAGTGTGTGGAACGGTTCGGAGGTGTGCCGCGCTCAAACGGCTTGACGGCCGTATGCCATTCCGGAGAGGGTGCCGGAGAGGGTGGTCCGGGCCTGATGAAGGCTCGACGCATGTTGGCTGATGGAGACATCAGGTCTGCGTGCTGCTGGGTCTGCCCGAAGGGGTGAGGATCGGGCGGATGACAGCGGAGCGGGTGAGAGCGTGAGCCTGGGTGATGGTCTTCTCTGCTTCAACGCAGCGGAGATGCATCCTGTTCGATGCTTCAACGCGTCTGGTTGCAGGAATGTGACTGGCGCGGGGTGAAGATCGACGTGAAATCTGAGCGCGGCGTCTGGACAGCGTTTTGCTAGGCACTTCCTTCTGTACTGAAGGTTTGGTCTCTGGCCGAGTGTTTGCTGTGATCCGGGACTCCGCATGTCTGCTCAGCCTGTAACACCATCTCGATCGACGACCACGGGCATGCCTGCCCGGGCAGCGTCGTCGCCGGTTGCGCCGGTGATGGTCGGGCGTGGTGAGGCGATGGAGCGGCTGCGGCGCGTGCTGGGGGCGGTTGCGGCGCGGGATTGCACGGTGATGCTGCATGGCGAGTCTGGTTCGGGCAAGGAGCTGGCGGCGCGGACGATTCACGCGCAGTCAGGCCGCCAGGGCGGGCCGTTTGTCGCGGTGGATTGCACGGGCTTGCGGGACACGCTGCTGGAGAGTCAGCTGTTTGGGCACGTCAAGGGTGCGTTCACGGGGGCTGATGCGCCGGCGCTGGGGTTCATCCGCGCGGCGGACGGGGGGACGCTGTTCCTCGACGAAGTCGGCGAACTGGAGCCCAAGACGCAGGCAAAGTTGCTGCGGGTGATCCAGGAGCGGTCGGTGGTGCCGCTGGGCTCGACCAAGCCGATCCCGGTGGATGTGCGGATCGTGTGTGCGAGCCATAGGGATCTGCGGGCGATGGCGGAGAAGGGCGAGTTCCGCGAGGACTTGCTGTTCCGGCTGGATGTGGTGAAGATTTCACTGCCGAGCTTGCGCGAGCGGGTTGAGGACATCGTGCCGCTGGCCGAGCACTTCCTGGGGCAACTGGCTAAGGTGTATGGCGAGGGGGCCAAGCGGCTTGGGCCGAGCGCTGTGGATGCGCTGATGGCGTATCGCTGGCCGGGCAATGTGCGTGAACTGGCCAATGCCATTGAGCACGCGATGGTGTTTGCCCAGGAAGAGATGATCGGGCTGGCGGACCTGCCTGAGCGGGTGCGGGTGGCGGTGCAGAATCTGGTGACGGTGCGGCTGCCTCAGGCGGAGGCGGCGCTGGGGGT
>JALOQT010000344.1 GCA_025453375.1 Phycisphaerales bacterium
CGACGCGCGAAAGTCCGAAAGACGGCTCGGCATGACGTCAGGATATCCGACGCACCGGCGCGATTGGCCGACCCTTGCCACCCTCGCACTGCTGATGTGGGCACCGCTCGGCTGCAGCACGCGCGAGGCCGCCGCGCCCGCTGCGCCCAAGGCGCTATCGCCATCCACGCCCACAAGTCCCTTCCCGTCGAGTCCTACGCCCCCCACCTCGCACGCGACTGCCACGCACACCCTCACCTTCCGCGAAGTCGGTGGCGAGCGCTCCCTTCGCTGGTCTGCCGCCACCACGCCGGGCGGCCTGCGCGAGATTCACCGCGAAGTGCTCGCACCATCCGATGCCCCCGCCGACGCCCACACCGAAGGCCCCGCCGACGCCAGCCCCCCCGTCGTGCAGGATCGCACCACCATCCGCACGCGCGTCGATGCGTCGGGCCAGGAGTCACTCATCTCCGTCCGCGTCGAGAGCCAGAAGGCCGAAACGGTGTTCGATCCGCCACTGCCGCAGCCATCGCTGGGCACGGCGCGCGGTCAGTCGGCACGGGTTGATCGCGCCGCCGCCCGCGTGATGCGTGATGCCAGCCGCGATCCACTGATCGGCGAGGCGGAGCAGACGGTCGAGGCCATCGATCCCGCCCCCGGCGCGCCGCCGGGCAGCGTCGCGTGGCGGATCGACCTGACCATCCGCCTCGGGCCGAGCGTCACGCGCACGCGCACCGAGCGGACGATCGCGCCTGTTGCCCACTCGCCGGCCGGCGAACTGTGGGCCGAGTCACGCCGCCTCACGGTGCATGTGCTGGGCGTGCGGATCGAGAAGCAGGAAGACGCCTGGCAGCGCGCCGCCTCGCCCGGCCAGTGAGCGACGCTCATACGATCAACCATGGTCGATCCGAATCATCCGACTCCCGCCAGCCCTGTGCCTGCGGGCCTGCAAGCGGCCCTTGCCGGTGCGTGCGGCTTCAGCGATGAGCAGCTCCCCGATCCGCTCCCCGCCGAGCCGTTTTCGACCCTCGCCGAGTGGCTCGCGCTGGCCAGCAGCGGCCGCACACAGCCCAACCCCAACGCGATGACCCTCGCCACCGTTGGGCCCGATGGCCAGCCCAGCGCGCGGATCGTGCTCGCCCGCGGCGTCGATGTCTCGCGCGGCGTCGTCACCTTCTACACCAACTATCAATCCCACAAAGGCCGCGATATCGAGGCCAACCCGCGCGTCGCCTTGTGCTTCCACTGGGATCAACTCGACCGCCAGATTCGCGTCGAGGGCCTGGTCGCCCGCTGCCCGGCGATGGAGAGCGATGTCTACTTCCGTGCGCGCCCGGCGCTCTCGCGCGTCGCGGCGTGGGCCAGCGATCAGAGCCAGCCCGTCCCCTCGCGCCAGGCTTTGCTGGACAAGAACGATGCGACCGAGCGGCGCTTCGGCATCGGCCCAGGTAGCCCAGCCAAGAGTGACATGCTCGTCCCGCGCCCGCCGCACTGGGGCGGCTATCGCGTCTATGCCTCCGCCGTCGAACTCTGGCGCGGCCACACGCATCGCCTGCACGACCGCGCCCGATACGAACGCACACTCACGCCCGCCGAAGTTGACGGCACCGCAGGCTACATCGGTGGCCCATGGCGCGCAACGCGCCTGCAACCGTGACTGAGCCACACCACTCGCCTCACCCGCGCACGCGCACGCCCTCGACGCTGCCGCGCAGCGCCGCCTGACGCAGCATCCGCCGCCCGCGGGCGATGCGCGTCTCGATCGTGCTTTCGGGCAGGCCCAGGATCTGGCCGATCTGGGCGTAGGTCAGTTCCTGCACCGCGCGCAGCAGCAGGGGCTCGGCATATTCCGCCGGCAACTGGCGGGCCAAGTCCAGCACGGTTTGAGCGCTGACGCCCGAAGCCTCGTGCGTCGAACTGGCGCTTGCTTCCGGCCCGGCCCAGTTCGATGTGGGCGGTGCGGCGATGTGCTGGGCCGCGTCGTGCGCGTCAATCCCGCGGACTTCGCCTGCGCGCTGGCGTACGCCCTGTTTGCGCCCGGCCCATCGTGCGGCGTTGATTGCCGTCGTCCGCAGCCAGCCGGGCAGCGCGCCCGGGTCGGTGATCGTGTGCAGCTTGCTGACCAGTTGTGCCGCCACGTCCTGCAGGAGGTCTTCAACATCCGCCGACGCGGGCTTGTGCCGCAGAACGATCGCGACGAGCCACCCGCGATGGCGCGCCCAGAGCGCATCGAGCGCCCCGCGATCTCCGCGCTGCGCAGCGATCACCAGCGCGGCGTCATAGCCGTGCGGCGCGTGCGAACCAGGTTCCTGCGCGTCAACGCCCAGGGGCATTCCCTTGGCGTCCATATGTGAATCGGCAGCCACCCGGAGGCTGAGCCCATCAGCCCCGCGCTGCCCCGAGTGTGATCGGTCGCCAGCGACCACACCCGAACACTCCACGACCCGATGCGCCGAGGACCATCCCCCTTCACACTGCACGTCGTGCTGGAAATCGGCCTGTCGAGCGATGGACGACATGTGTTCGGTGAACGGAAGGATGTTCGGCACGCTCATCGTGCATCACCAGTCGATGCATACCGACCTCAGCGTCAGCCGTTGCCCGATTTGACAGGCAGAATCCAGCACATTTGCTACCATC
>JALOQT010000345.1 GCA_025453375.1 Phycisphaerales bacterium
CATTTCCAGGTCCATGGCAAGTTGGAACCCATACAGCATGCTCACCGCAGTCGGGAACACGCGACGCTCGCCCGGCCCACCTGAGCCCATCGTCATGGAGTAGAAGCACCGAACATTCGTTCGCTCTTGACCATTCAAGTACAACCTCACGCCAAAGAACTCTCGCCCAGTCTGGTAGGCCATACCGAGACGCGGGTTGTACGAAACGCTACCTAGGCCCGGCTCGGCGCCCGCGGCATGGACCACGGCCTCGGATTCCAACCACCGGCGAACCGTCGGGTTCGCCCACCATGCAGTGCGACCAGGGGCAGCCGGAGGTAAGCTCTCGATGTGAATGAACAACTTGTGTTCTCGAAACGCTCGCCGCTTTGCTTCCTCCAGCGTTTCAGTAGTGCCAAAGCTCAAGTCGGTAGGGTCGTGAATCTGTGGCCGCTGCCGCTGAACCGGCGGCTGCGCCCATGCCGTGCCCAGCAGGATGACCATTCCTGTACCCACCAACACGCCCACTCGACGAAGCCCACCGCACGACCTGCCTACGCCAAAGCGCTGTGACTCCCCATTCATGTCGAGACCTCCGGAGTGTCATGGCTATTCGTCGACCACTGCGTCGCAGTTCCAGTTTCTGACCGCGACCGCCCCCACGCCTCACGCCTGCTTGAAAGTCCCCTGCCTCCCAAACTCACCCAGCCACCAGCGCGGCTTCATGCCCCCCGGCGCGCCTGTCTTCCGCTGCAAGCCAAACGGCTTGACCGCGTGCTGCTCCAGATGACCGATCGCTTCAGCCACGCTGTCGGTCAGCAGCACCAGCCGCTCGTCGCCCGGGCTGATCGTCTTGGCCTCCAGCATCGGCCCGCGGATGAAGTCCATCAGCGGCTGCCAGTACGCACGACCCATCAGCACCACCGGAAACCCTTTGATCTTGCCGGTCTGAATCAGCGTCAACGCCTCGAACATCTCATCGAGCGTGCCAAACCCGCCGGGCAGAATCACAAACCCGTAGGAGTACTTCACCAGCATCACCTTGCGCACGAAGAAGTATCGAAACTCGATGAACTTATCGAGATACCGATTCGGCTCCTGCTCGTGCGGCAGTTCGATGTTGCACCCCACGCTGAAGCCCCCCGCGTCCTTCGCGCCGCGATTGGCCGCCTCCATGATCCCCGGGCCGCCGCCGGTCATCACCGTGAAGCCCATGCGGCTGATCTCCGCCCCGACATCGCGTCCCAGTGTGTAATACGGATGATCCTCGCCAAACCGCGCCGAGCCGAAGACCGTGATGCATGGGCCGACAAAGTGCAGCGAACGAAAGCCCTTGATGCACTCCCAGAAGACGCGCATCGCCCGCAGCAGTTCGCTGCCGCGCGAGCCGGGGCCTTCCAGAAACACCATTTCCTGCGCGCTGCGCGAGCCCTTGGCCCACGCCTCACCCGTCGCCGGGCCGACACGCTCGCCACCACCGATCGGTTCATCTGTTCGACTCATCCCCGAGCGTATGGACGCCCCAACAAGCCTCGGCGAAACACATCCATGGACACACCACCACCCAAACAAACCTCAACCCACACCCCTCTTTGCGTGTGACAGCCCACCACCCCGCGCGCATCGGAACGATTGACCATGGACGCTTCGTCTTCGCCCAACTCGCCCTCGCCCGATCGCGCCGCCTCGCCCCCGGCGGGCGATGCCCACGACCCCCAGCAGGCCGACGTCATCCTGACGCGCCTGCTCGACGGCCGCGGCCGCGTGGCCGACTGGCGCGCCCTGCGCCAGTGGACATCGCGTGACGCCAGCGCGTGGGACGAACTGCTCGCCCAAAGCGAACACGCCGACGCCCTGGCCGCCCTCGTCGGCCAGGCCGGCACCCGCGCCGCGTCCATCTCGATCGCGCCGCCATCAAGCGTTGCCGAACCCGCCCCAGTGCTCGCCCGCATTGACGCGGCAGACGCCGCGCCCGCCCCGCGCACATTGACGTCTGCATCCAGCGCAACCGCCGCCCCCCGCAGCGACCGCCTCGGCTGGCTCGTCGCCGCGATGCTCGCCGTGGGCTTTGTCGCCATCACCATCCGCCCAGGCAACCCGCTGGACCCCGCCGCCCCGGTCGTGCTCGGCCCGACGGCGCCGACGACCATCACCGCCGGCTTCGGCGGCGGCACCTCACCGATCTTCAGCACGCCAAGCCCCGTCACCAGCGCCCTCTCGCCCGACGAACTGCTCGGCCAATACGTCGCCCGCGGCCGCGAGCAGGGCCGCGTCGTCGGCGAACTGCCCCAGCGCCTCGTGCTGGAAACACGACCGACCTCCGACGGCAAAGGCCAGGAAATCCTCTACGTCCGCCAGATCGTCGAACGCGCGATCGTCCCGAGCATGTATCGCCTCAGCAAGGACGACGCCGGCCAGCCGACCATCGTCCCCGCCGCCGCGACACAAGGCACACTGCTCGACGAGGACCAGCAGTGGATGGACGTTGACTGAACCATCATGGATCGCCCAGCAGAGAACCACGGCAGCACCACGGCCGTAGACAGCAGATTGCACACAGGGGAATGACGCGAGACCCTTTTCGCGGAGACACAGCATCATGATCCAGCACATCACCGTTCGTCACCTCGCCACCC
>JALOQT010000346.1 GCA_025453375.1 Phycisphaerales bacterium
CAGGGTGCGGACGCCGATGCCCAGGGCCATCGCGGTCTTCTGGCGGTGGCCGTTGAACTTCCGCAGCGTGGTGACGATCGCCTCGCGCTCGATATCTTCCAGCGCGCGGCTGGAGAGGGCGACGGGCTCGAAGACCGGGCCGTGTGGCGTCTGGACGATCGTGCCGGCGGGGCCGGAGGCCTCGGGCTTGCCTTCGATCTGGCTGATCGGCTGGGCGTAGGCGTGCGCGTGGCCGTTCTGAACACTGTGGCCGTGCTGGCCATTGATCGCCTGTGGCATGCTGCCCGCATGGGCGTTGCTCTGGACGTAGCCATTGGCGTAGGGCGAGGCGTGGGCGTGCTCGTGGCTGGCCTGCTCGGCCAGTTCGTCGCGGCCGATGACCGTCGTCATGCTCAGCGGCTGAGCATGGCCGGCGACGACCAGGCCCTGGCCAAGCCACGGGCGGATCAGTTCGGGGCCGATGGTGTCACTGCGGCAGAGGACGGCGGCGCGCTCGGCGATATTCTGCAACTCCCGCACGTTGCCCGGCCAGGGGTAGGACTGCATCGCGGCCAGCGCCTCGGGGCTGACGCGGAGCAGCGGCTTGCCGTCGCGCAGGGCGATCTGGCGGAGGAAGTGCTCGGTGAGCATCGCGACATCTTCCAGCCGATCGTGCAGCGGGGGCAGGTGAATCGGCAGGACGTTGAGGCGGAAGAAGAGGTCCTGGCGGAACTCGCCACGCCCGACGCTCTTGGGCAGGTCACGATTGCTGGTGGCGATGACGCGGACGTCTACGCCTATGGAGTTGCTGGCGCCGACGCGCTCGATCGACCGCTCCTGAAGGACGCGCAGCAGCTTGGCCTGCAGGCGCGGGGCGATTTCGCTGATTTCGTCGAGCAGCAGCGTGCCGCGGTCGGCCAGCTCGAAGCGGCCCTTGCGGAGCTTGTCAGCCCCGGTGAATGACCCGCGCTCATGGCCAAACAGTTCGCTCTCCAGCAGGCTCTCGCTCAGCGCGGCACAGTTGACGCCCAGGAAGGCCTGGCCATCCCGGGGTGACAGTTCGTGCACCGCGCGGGCGACGACTTCCTTGCCGGTGCCGCTTTCGCCGCAGATCAGGACGGTGCCAGCACTTTCGGCCACCGCGAGGACCTGCTCCTTGACGCGGCGCATGGCCGGCGAGTCGCCGACGAGGCGATGAAGGCCGACGAGTGCCGCACCGCTGGCGGCCTTGGGCGCATCGCAGGGCTTGCTGTTCTTCAGCACCGCGTTCTCGCGGACCAGTTCGCCATGGCGGATCGCCCGCTTGATGGTGATGAGCAGTTCGTCCCCCTCAAAGGGCTTGGTGACGTAGTCAAAGGCGCCGAGCTTCATCGCGCGCACGGCCGTTTCAATCGTGCCGAAGGCGGTCATGAGGATGATCGGCAGGTCTTCGTCGATGGCGCGGATCTTCTCGATGAGCGTCAGGCCGTCCATGCCGGGCATTTTCAGGTCCGTCACGACGCAGTCGGGGCGCTGGCGGGCGATCTGGGCGAGGGCGGCCTGCCCGCCGTCGGCGGCGATGACGGCCATCCCGGCGCGGGTCAGCGTGATGCCGACGCTGTCGCGGAGCATTTCCTTGTCGTCAACAACCAGGACGGTGCGTGCGGCGGCCGAGCCGCCGACGCTGGCACCCCCCGCGGCGTGGCCGATGCTGACGCTGGGCATACCCCCGCCGCCGCCCGACACCACCCGCTCAGCCTGCTGGCCCGGACGCTCTGCACCACGCTCGATTCCCGTATGGATATCCATAGAGAGCGACTATCGGCAGCGGAGGCCGGATTCGGCCAAAACTGCGCGATGGCTCGCCCGGAGGTTCGCGGCCCCAGGGGGATGGGCCTAGCGGGAGGGGCCCGGGGGGGAAGGCCAAGAGCGTCAAGGTCGAAAGGCAGCCGTCGCACCCGCGCGGCGTGCGCTCAATGCCCCGACTGGCGACCATGCGGGTACTGCCCGGGGTCACGCGCCGCCGCACCCGGCCCCTGCTTGGCCCAGGGCTCCAGCCCGGCGACGAGGTCATGGTGATCGTGATGGTGATCGTGCCCGTGGCCGTGCCCGTTAGCGTGGGCCGCATCGGCGGCGTTGAGCGCGTCGATCGCCTGGACGATGCTCGTCGGCGTCGCACCCAGGTGCATCTTCTCGTCGACGAGGCACGCCGGGGCGCCTTCGCACAGGCCCAGGCACTCCAGCTCGACGAGCGTGAAGCGGTCGTCATCGGTCGTCTCGCCGACTTCGATATTCAGTTTGGCCTTGACGGCGCTGGTGATGGCCTTGTGATCGCAGACCTCACAGGCGATGCTGCGGCAGACGGCGATGACGTGCGCGCCCTTGGGCTGCAGCCAGAACTCTTCGTAGAAGCTCGCCGTGTCCCACACGTCCGCCGGCTTGAGGCCCAGGAACGCGGCGATCTCCTCGAGAGCCTGCCAGGGCAGCCAGCCGTGGGTGTGCTGCACCTCGTGCAGCGTGGGGATCAAGGCCCCCTGCTTGGTCTCGTATCGCGGCAGCGTCTCGCGCGTGAGGCGCTCTTTCATCTCCGCCGTGAGATACGGCTCGCTCCGCCGAGGAATGCTCATCCCGCCGCTGTTCTTGGTGATCCAGGCCA
>JALOQT010000347.1 GCA_025453375.1 Phycisphaerales bacterium
CCGGCACAGGTCATCGTCGCGGTCGACCCACCCACGGCGGGCACGCCCGGCGGCGCGGCCACATAACCCCAGCCACCATCCGTCGCGTGCTGGCTTCGGCGGAAATAGTCATACGCTCGCACCAGCGCCGGCTGTGTGGGCACCCCATAACGCCGGCCCGTCCACAGGGCGAGTACCGCGAACTGGGTGTTGGAGTTGTCGCCGCCGCCGAAGGCCATCACCCCCGCCGGTCCGGGCGCGATCAGACCGCGTTCGATAGCGACGAGTTGATCGCGCACGCTCTCGGGTAGATCCTTGACGGTGCGTTTGCCGCGTTCGGGCAACTTTTTCAGATCGCCGCCCGCCCGTAGGACGCGCGAGCCATCCATCTCGCCCAGGATGCGTTTCATCTCGGCATCGCTCAGGTTGGGCGTGCTGTAGCTCCACGCGCCGCCCTTCTGCTGCCCCGCGAGCAACCGCACGATCATGGACTCGATCAGCGGCGTGTCGCTGGCGTAGCCCAGCCGATCGAGAAAGAGAATGCTCAGCGAGAGCGAGTAAACATGGGTGCTGGTAAGCGCCTGCTTGCGGACATATTCCGCCGCCTTCTTCACCGCTGGATCGTTGCGGGGCACCTCGCACTCGACGAGGGTGAGCGCGGCCAGGGCGGTCGCCCCCAGCGACGTATTGTGCCACGATCCGTCGTCATTTTGCACCTTTCTCAGCGCGGCGACGCCCCGATCGATGGCCGCGTTCACCGCCTTGCGATCGACGGCACAGGCATCCGGAACCGCAAGGATCATCAGCGTCAGCAGCCCCAGCAGCAACGACGAACGCATGGCCCACCCCCTTATTCCCTCAGCATACCCGGCGGAAGCCTCCGCCGCAACCAGTCCATTTCTCGGGCGATGCCCTCCGCGAGTTCCGCGACGCGCAACGCTTCGGGTAACACGCTCCAGGCGTAGGTCTCCACCTCAAAATGCTCGCATTCCCCCGGTCGCAGCGCCGCCAGGCACGCCCGGATGGCGTCTTGCATCGCCTCCAGAAGCCCGAAACGCTCCAGGAAGATGGGCACATGGAAATGCGTCCGGTACTCCAATGCATCGGTAGCTCGCAAGGCCTCGGGGAGATCCTCGAAAAACTCGGGGGCCGCCACCCCGGCGCGTCGTACCATCGTTTGGTGCAGGTAGCGCGGCTCGACGAAGGCCCCGAGTTGCTGCCGTGCCGCGGCCCGCTCCGCCTCGGGCGTCCGCGACAGATCGAGCCGCACCGCCGCCGACACCTGCACCTTGCCGACCGCAATGCCCGCACGGCGATACGCCTGCAGCACGTCGGCCTGTTCCTCGAACATCACCGCCGCATGACAGACATCGTGGCAGACACGCAGATAACGCCGCACGCGGGCCTCGTCCGCGCCGGGCAGCAAATACCGTTCAAAGAACGCCACGACGTCCGACGCCGTATCGAGGTAGCAGCCCGGTTCCGGCTCCAGATTGATGTGGATGAGCCGTCCGCTCTCGGCCTCCAGCGTGTGGAGTTCGTCGGCCAGCAGACGCAGCTGCCGGGCGGCGGCCTGAAGCTGATCCTCACGAGGCATTCCCCAGGCGATCGGCACCGTGGAGAGGCTGCCCACCCACCCCGTCGGCAGCACACCGTGAAGGATGCTCACCAGATCGCGGGTGTAGTCCAACCGCTCGGGCTGCCACCACGTCGGCAGGTAGACGGCGTGCTTGACCACCGGCTGATGAAAATCGCCATAGGGGAAGCCATTGAACGTGAAGGGCACCAGTTGCCTCTCGCCGAGCCAGTCGCGCAGGTGGGGGATTTGTCCCTCGGCGACACATTCCCGCGCCCCCGGTGCGGCCAGCCACAGACCCACGCCCATGGGCCGCCCCGGAGCGTACCGCGCCTGCACGGCCAGCGCGTGCCGCTCGAGATTGGCCAGCGCGCGCGTCAGGTCGGGTCCGGCATGCACATTCGTGCAATAGGCGAGCAGGTTCATGGCTTGCTCGTCGAGGGGAGAGCCGTCCCTGTGACCAGCCCATCCACCGAGAACCGGCCCGGACCGGTGAACAGGATCGTCACGTACATCATCAGGTACAGCAGCGCCATCTCCTTCGATGGCCCGCCCGTCGAGACGATCGGGTCACTCGCATGGGCCACAAACGCTGCCACCACCATGGTCACGATCAGCGGGATCGTCGACAGCCGCGTCAACAGTCCGATGGCCACCAGCCCGGCAAAGACGGTTTCGTTCACGATTGCGGCGGTTAGGGCGTTGGCCGTGCCCATGCCAAAGGGATCGAGGAACCCTCTATCCAGGATGGCGTCGTAGTTGCGCCACTTCGCGAAGCCGTGGACCATCATGAGGGCGCTGAAGCCAACGCGGAGAACGAGCAAACCAAGATCCATGCCCAGCCCCATCGGCCCGGCGAGAAACGATTGCCACCACGGCGGACCGATCGGCGTTCCAGCGGACATGCGCGGGTTCCTCCTCCCTACTGGGGCGATCGGGGACATTCTACGTCTGGGCCTGAAAACTGTCCGAGCGGACCAGGAACCGGTCTGCGAAAAAATCGGCAAAATCCTTGGCGTCGTGTCTCGGCCGGAGCTAGGGTATGA
>JALOQT010000348.1 GCA_025453375.1 Phycisphaerales bacterium
ATGAGGCGCAGGGCCTCGCGGACGGGGGTGGTTGGCGTCAGCAGTGGGGCGGGGCGCGCGAGGTTGGCGATCGATGGCGCGGCGTCGTCGGCGGTGCACAAGTCCAGATGTTCGACAACGCCCAGGACCAGTGCACGGTTGCCCGAGGCGCGATCACCCACGACGGGGAACCGGCTGGCCGGGTAGCGCTGGATGAATCGCAGGGCCTGCGGGCGGGTCATCGAGGCGTCGAGCTTGTGCACGCGGGCCCAGGGGATCATCTCGTCGCCGACGGTGGCTTCGCGCAGGGCGAAGGCCTGGTCCAGCAGGGTCAGTTGCTGTTCGCTGATCGCGCCGGACTGGGCACCTTCCTTCAGCAGGCTGGCCATGCGCTGGCGGCTGGCCTCGGGCGCGTCGGCGGCGGACTTGGCAAAGACGCGCGAGATGATCGCCGCGATGAACCGCACCAGGGGCAGCACGCCGGTGTACGTCACGAGCAATCGCCAGAGGCGAATGGCCGGCGAGGCGGCGTAGGCCAGACGGTCGGCATCGGGCCAGACGGTCGGCATCGGCCCGGAAGACTTCCTTGGGCAGCGTGTCGCAGAAGACAAACGTCAGCGGCGTGATGAGCAGGACGTTGATCCAAACGAGGGCGGCTTCGGAGTATCCGCGGTCGGTGAGGATCGCCGTCAGGCCAAGGCTCATGACAAAGGAGGCGAGGTTGAAGCCGATGAGCATCGCCGGGAGGGTGCGATCGCTGCGATCAATCTCGCCGGCGAGGGTGTGGGCCAGCGTGTCGCGCGGCGATTGCTTGCCGGCGCGGACGCGGAGGCGCACGCGATTGGCGGCATACAGGCCCGTCTCAGCCCCGGCAAAGAACGCCGCCCCGATGAAGCCAACGAGCGTGACGACGACCCATCCGACAAGCTCGGTGGTGCCCATCGCTCCGGCGACGCGCTCGATGGCACGCTCCAGCCCGCCTTCGGTGTGGCCCTGTGCGAAGGCTGGCCGGGCGAGGGACAAGGCGAGGAGTGAGCCGCCAAGACACATTGGCAAAGAGAGCAGCAGCGCGGAGTGGGGCGAGAGAGGACGGCGCGCAGCGGGGAAGTTGCTTGGTGCGTCATTGACGCGGAGGTGGACCGGGTTGGTGTCAGCCACGGGGCACCTCGCCGGTTGCGGGTGATGATGGTGTGGCGACCAGGTCCACCGTGGCGGTCTCGACGACGCGACCGTCAAGCTCGCTGACGCGCAGGCGGACGTTGCCGAACGTGACGGTGTTCGAGTCGGTGCCGGACATTGAGGATGTGCTGGGGCAGGCGCGGCTGCTGCTAATGCCGTCGCTTTGGTACGAAGGGTTCGGGCTGATCACGATGGAGGCGATGCTGCGCGGGTTGCCCGTGGTAGCGTCGAACTCGGGAGGCTTGGCGGAGGCGAAGGCCGGGACGGGATACGTGATTCCGGTGCAGCCGATCACGAAATACTTGTCGGACTTCGATGAGAACCACATGCCCCGGCCGGTGGACGTGGAGCAGGATCTGACGCTGTGGGTGGCGGCGCTTGAAGAGCTGACGACGAATCAGACGGCATGGGAGGCGGAGGCGGCGAAGTCGCGCGCGGCGGCGGAGCGGTTTGTTTCGGCGTTGGATGCGAATGATCTGGAGCGGTATCTGGCTTCGCGGCGGAAGCTGCGGGTATTGCTCGCGCATAACTCGCTGTACTATCCGTCGGCGGGGGGAGGGGATAAGTCGAACCGGCTACTGATGGAGGCGCTGGCGGCGCGGGGCCATCATGTGCGGGTGGTGACGCGCGTCGAGTCCTTCGGCGAGCCGGACCATGCGGCGTATCTGAACGCGCTGGCGATGCGGGGGGTAACGCCGAGCATTGGGGAGAGCGACGTGACGTTCTCGCTCAAAGGCGTGGACGTGCGGACGTTGACGCGGAGCCCGTTGTGGCGCCCTTATTTTCAGGCGCAGATTGATGAGTTTGATCCGGACGTGATTGTGACGTCGACGGATGACCCGGCGCAGTTGCTGTTCGATTTGGCGGTGCGGGCGGTGCGGGCGCGCGTGGTGTATCTGATCCGGGCGACGATTGCGGTGCCGTTCGGGCCGGACAGTTCGGGGGTACACGAAGAGCGGACGGCGTTGCTGGCGCAGGCGGACGGGGTGGTGGGGGTGTCGCACTACGTGGCGGGATATGCGCGGGAGCACGGCGGATTGGCGCAGGCGATCCATGTGCCGATTTCGTTATTGGAGCCGGGACCGGCTCCGCTGCTGGGGAAGTTCGATAACCCGTACGTGCTGATGGTGAACCCTTGCGCGGTGAAGGGGATTTCCATTTTGTTGGCGCTGGCGGATGCGATGCCGGAGGTGACGTTCGGCGCGGTGGCGTCGTGGGGGACGACGGACCAGGATTTGGTGGAGCTGGGGAAGCGGCCGAACATTCGCATCCTGCCGCGAACGGATAACATTGACGAGTTGCTGGCGCAGACGCGGGTGACGCTGGTGCCATCGGTGTGGGCCGAGGCGCGAAGCCGGATGGTGTTGGAGAGTTTGTCGCGGGGCGTGCCGGTGCTGGGCGCGAACGTGGGGGGGCTGCACGAGGCGATGCTGGGGGTGCCGTATCTGCTGCCGGTGAACCCGGTGACGGGATATCAGGGCTCGGTGGACGAGCATATGGTGCCGGTGGCGCAGGTGCCGCCACAGAATGTGGGGCCGTGGATTGAGGCGCTGCGGAAGTTGACGACCGACCGGGCGCATTGGGAGAAGCTGTCGGCGCTGTCTCGCGAGAAGGCTCTGCACTACATGGAGAATTTGAACGTGTTGCCGTTCGAGGCCTACTGCGAGAGCCTGCTGCACCGGCCGAAGCGGGGCGCGGCGATGCGGACGGCGGGGGCGGGGCCGCTGTCGGGTTTGAGTTCCGAGCGGCG
Source organism: Phycisphaerales bacterium (assembly GCA_025453375.1). Classification (GTDB taxonomy): domain Bacteria; phylum Planctomycetota; class Phycisphaerae; order Phycisphaerales; family UBA1924; genus JAJTGZ01. The sequence continues at coordinate 2,909 of JALOQT010000348.1, forward strand.
GCGGCTGCTGGAGTTACGGCTGAAGGAGCGGACGGCGTGGATGCCGACGGTGCCGGCAAAAGGGCGGCGGGTGTTCTGCTTTCCTGGGGCGGGGGCGGGGCCGTTGGCGTACCGGGGCTGGCAGGAG
>JALOQT010000349.1 GCA_025453375.1 Phycisphaerales bacterium
CCCGCGCGGGTGGTGCTTGGCGAACTTGATCCCGAACTTCCGCATCATCCGCCCCCCCGCCTTCTCGCCATTGAGCGCGACGCACAGGGCAAAGTGCTCCAGCAGCACCGCCCGCTGCTCGGCCAGGCTCGGTGCCGTCGGCTCCTTGCCGGCCATCATCTCGCGTGCCTGACGGAAGATCCACGGGTTGCCGATGCACCCGCGCGCCACGCTCACCCCGCTGACCCCCGCATACGCGATCATCCGAAAAATGTCGTGTACATCCCACACATCCCCCGAGCCAAACACCGGCTTGTCGCCATGGCGGCTGCACAGGTCCTTCAAAAACGTCCAGCGGCTCGGCCCGATGTACTTCTGCTCCACCGTCCGCGCGTGTACCGTCGCCCACGCATAGCCAAGCTCATACGCCGCGTTGAAGATCACCTCAAAGTTCCGCGCCATCTCCGGCGTGTCGTCATACGCCCGGCGCAGCTTCACCGTGCACGCCACGCCCCGTGGCACCGCCTCGCGCACCGCCTTCATGATCGCCACCGCCCCCGCCGGATCACGCAGCCAATGCCCCCCGCGGCTCTTCTTGTCCACCTTCTTGACCGGGCACGCCAGATTCACGTCAATCGTCGCATACGCCAGGCCCGCGTGGCGTGTGGTCGTATCGCCCGGCGAACGGGCTCGAATCGCGCTGATCACCGCCCTCGGGTCATACGTCTCCGGCGGCTGGCTCTCCGCCAGCGCCAGCAGCGCCTCAGGTGTGCAATCCTCCTCGCACGCCGCATCGTCTGTGCTGGCTCCGCTCTGGCCCCATCGCGGGTCGGTGCTCGTCGGTGCCGGCCCGTCGCCATAGGCCATCGCGCGATACGCCTTGTCCCCGCGCCTCGCCCCTTCGATCATCTTCAGCGCGCCGGCCGCCATTTCGTCCGGGTCACTGCCGATGATCTGGCCGCTCAGGGGCGTGTCCTCCACGCCGCTGGGCAAAGCCTCGACCAGCAGCGCCAGGTCCGCCTTGTCAAACCCGTGCCCGCCCCCCAGCAGCATCCTGTCCAGCAGGGCCTCCGTGACCGCAAACGGCGCCCCATGCCGGCGGGCGATGATCCGCATCGCCGCATCGCTATACCCCGCCAGCCCCGCCTGAAAAAACGGCGCATCAAAGCCCGGCACCACCGCCCGCACCCGCGCGTCCATCCCCCGCAGGCCCACCTCCCGCGCCACCGCCCGCGTGTCGATCTCCTCAGCCCCCGGGGCAATTGCCGGTGAAGGGGCCGTCGCGTTGTTGCCAAACTCAGACATGCACCCGGATAGTATGGGACGATGAGCCAACCCTCTTCCGCCACTGTTTCCCGCGTGATCGTCGCCGCCGCCCTGGCCGCCTGTGCGTTCCTCGGCGCGTGCCGCTCCGCCCCGCAGGCGCTCGATGGCCCGCAGTTCCCCGCGACGCCCCAGGCCCGCAACATCGACGTGCAGGTCCTGCGCGACCGCACCGACATCACCTTCACCAACACCACCAATCAGCCCCTGCAAGGCCGCCTCTGGGCCAACCAGTGGTGGTCGCGCACGCTCGATGCGCCCATCGCCCCCGGCCAGCGTGTGACGCTCGACCTGCGCACCTTCAAGGATCGCTTCGGCGCCCCCTTCGCCGCCGGCGGCTTCTTCGCCACTGAAAACCCCGACAAACTTGTCCAGATGCACCTGCAGACCGATACCGAACTCGTCGGCCTCATCACCATCCTCCCCACCGAGTAAACCGGGCCGAGCATCCGCGCCAGGTACCTCCCCGGGTACCCCCCCGGGTACCTCCCCGGGTACCCCGGACCTCCGGGCCGGGCGCCTCTGGCCCTCAATACGTGCTCTCGCTGGCCCGCGCCGCCGTCACCGCGCCGACGACCGCCAGCGTCGCCCCCGCGATCGCGCCGCTGAGCGTGATGATCACCACCGCCAGCAGCATCGCTCGGCGTTTCAGGGGCAACCTGGCCACCGGCCGCACCGCGCTGATGCCGCTGGCATCCACCAGCCACGCCGCACTGGCCGCCCCGAGCACACCCATCACCCCCAGCACGCCCAGCACCGCCTGCCCGGAGCCGAAGATCACCCCCTGGCTGATCGTCGTGACGATCAAGATCGCCAGCATCAGCGCGACGCCCTGGCCGATCTGCAGCCGCTTGGAGGCAATCGCCACCAGCCCCGCGCCGCCCATCGCCGCGCTTAAGGCCGCGAGTTGAAACGCCGCCGTCTGCGTCGCCAGCCCGATGACCACCACCCCCGCCGCCAGCGCCAGCACGATCACGCCCGTCGCCGTCGCGACGATCCGCCCCTGCCCGGCCGTCGGCCGCTCGCCAGTCATCACGGCGCTGTCCCGCCAGCCGACCTCGCCCGCACCCTGCCCGTGGCCACGCGTCATCGCGTGGGTCAGCAAGGCCCCCAGCAGCGCGATCAACCCCGCCACGCCCACCAGCGTGATGCTCGTTGACGACGTGTCCCACCCCGCCGCCCCGCGCGAGATCAACCCGCGCGCCTGCAACCACACAATCACCGCCCCCGCAACCCCCGCCAGCGCCAGCGGCACAAAC
>JALOQT010000350.1 GCA_025453375.1 Phycisphaerales bacterium
ACCTCGACAAAATTCTGCGCAAGCGCAGCAGTCGAAATCATCGCCCCGGCCAAAGCGGCCACGATAAAGGTCTTCTTCATCTGTACTCCTCCTCATTCACTCTCCGCACACATCCCAAACGAATGGGACTATGCAAACCTTCCATGAAGATTCTGCCACGTGATTTCGGAATTGCAAGTCGTCACTCGCAAAAACCTGTGGCGACGGACAACTCCAGGTCCCGAAATCCAGCCGGCCGATGCCCCACGCCGCGCAGGTTCGCCAAGCTCACCGCGCGCCCTCGGCCCGGCACGAGCTAACGCCTTTCGGAAGCTCAGTTGAACGCACTCCCCCGCCCGCACGACCCCGCCCGCTCAACCCGCCCCCACGCGTCCCGAAATCGTCAGGATCGGCAGCAGGATGCTGAACATCACCGAGCCCACCACCGCCGTCATCAGCACGATCAGTGCCGGCTGCAGGAACGCCATCAGCCGCGCCGAGCCTTTCTCCACCTCTTCAGTCATGTCCGCCGCGAGGCTCGCAAACGCGGCGTCAAGGTCGCCTGAGCGTTCCGCGGCCAGCAGCAGCCGGCGCGTTGCCAGCGGCATGGCCGTCACCCCTTCGATCAGCGATCGCAGCAGTCCCCCGGCCACCAGTTTGCTGCGCAGCCCGTCCAGTTGCTTGCGAAGTTCTGGATTCTGCACGACCTGATTGGCCGTCGCCAGCCCATCCGCCAGCGGCACGCCACTCTTGCTCATCGCGCTCATGACCGTGAAAAACTGCGCCATCTCCGACGCCAGGGTCACATCCCGCACCAGCGGCGCTCGCTGCCCGAACCGGATGAACCACGTCTTGAGCACGCTTCGCCCCGCAATCGCCAGCGCCACCAGCACCATCAGTACCAGCGAAAACACGATGATGTGCTCACGCAGAAACACCCCAACGCTGAAAATCACCTGGCTATACAGCGGCAGTTTCACATCCGACGCCATGTTCGCCAGACCTTCAGCAATCTTCGGCAGCACGCCCACCAGCAGCGCCAACGTGATCATCGCCGTGACGATCAGCAGCACCACCGGATAGATCAGCAGTGACTGGGCCCGCCCGACGACCTGCAGCGTCCGCCGCTGGCTGACCGCCAACTGCCGAGCCGCACCGGACAGATCCCCCGACCGCTCCGCGGCGCGATAAATCGCCACCGTCACATTGTCCAGCACGCCCGACCGTGCGCACGCCTCGCTGAAGGGCACGCCGCTGGCCACCTGCTCGCGCATCGTCGTCACCACCGGCCGCGCAGACGGCGTGACCGTCCCCGCGACGACATCCATCGCCTCCACCAGCGGCACGCCGCGACTCAACAGCGCGTGCAACTGCTCATTGAGCACCGCCTGATCCGTCAGGGCCAGCGTCTGCTCCGGCGCCAGCGCCGCCGGCAGCGGATACGCCCGCAGCATCGTCTGGCGCTCCTTGCGCAACATGCCCGACAACGCCGACTGGCTCGGCGCATTGCGCACGCACAGCGCCCGGCCCCCGCCGCTCTTGGCGGTGTAGCACAAAAACGGTCGCATCGCTGGTGCAGCACTGGAAGCCATCGGCCCAAGTGTATTGCCAGACCACGCCAAGGCTGCACCCCCGCGCCGCCAAGTCAGTTACGACCCCGTCCCCACCAGCGCCGCGTTATCGGCAAACCGCTTCATCGCCGCCAGCAGCTGCTCAACCTGCATGTGCGGCGGCATCGCAATCAGCCGGCGCCGCAGCGCCGTCACCGTCTTGACCGTCTGCGCATCGAGCATCAACTCTTCCTTGCGTGTCCCGCTCGAAGCGAGATTGATCGCCGGGAACAGTCGTCGCTCAGCGATCTTGCGATCCAGAATCAGTTCCATGTTCCCCGAGCCTTTGAACTCCTCGAAGATCACCTGATCCATCTGGCTGCCCGTGTCCACCAGGCACGTCGCGACGATCGTCAGGCTTCCACCCTCCTCGGTGTTGCGGGCCGAACCGAAGATCTGGCGAGGCACTTCCAGCGCCTTGGCATCGATGCCGCCGGACATCGTCCGCCCGCTGTTGGCAAATCGGCGTGAGTTGTTAAACGCCCGCGCCAGTCGCGTAATCGAGTCCAGCACCACCACCACATGCCGCCCAGCCTCGACCATCCGCTTGGTCAATTCCATCGTGCCGATCGCGATCGACACGTGCTTCTCAGTGTGATGGTCATTGCTGCTGGCAATCACCTGCGCCCGCGGCGAGCCATCAGGGTGCGTGCCAAAGCTCGCGTACGTCCGGCGGAAGTCCGTCACCTCCTCCGGCCGCTCGTCAATCAGCAGCGCCAGCACCGTCACATCCGGATGGTTGTGCACGATCGCCCCGCTGATGTCCTTGATCAGCGTCGTCTTGCCGGCCTTCGGCGGCGAGACAATCAGCGCCCGCTGCCCACGACCGATCGGACAGAATAGATCCACCAGGCGGCATGAATCCGGACACCCGCGATACTCCAGCGTCAGCCGCGGCTTGGGGTCGATCACCGTCATCTCGTCAAACGCGCGAATCCGCGGCGCCGTCGCCGGATCAAACCCCGCAAT
>JALOQT010000351.1 GCA_025453375.1 Phycisphaerales bacterium
CGCCCTCCAGCAACACGCCCGACGCCCGCTCACTTCATCATGCACACCGCCACTTCTTCGCCGCCGCTGATCCTTCTGCCGGGCTTGGCTGCCGATGCGGATTTGCTCGCCGAGCAGGTCCGCGCGATTCCCAACTCGTCGGTCATGCCGTGGATCGCCCCCGCCGGGCCGCGTGAATCGCTGGCCGACTATGCCCGTCGCTTTGCGCACGCCGCGCCCTGGCCCAGCCAGCCCGGCACGCGCTGGTTGCTGGGCGGGTTCAGTTTCGGCTCGCAAGTCGCCCAAGAACTCGTCGCCCACCTGCCCGTCCCGCCACGGGCGATCATCGGCATCTGCGCCGTCCGCGGGCGCGAGCAGTTCACCACCGGCTTTGCGATTCAGCAGCGCCTCGGCGCCATCACGCCCGGCTTTCTGCAACGCCTCGCCTTCGGCCCGATGGCTCGCCTCTTTGCCCGGCGCTGCGGGCTGGATCGTGCCCAGGCCCAGCGCCTCGTCGCCATGGCCCAGCGTAACGACCCCGCCTTCCTCACCTGGTCCGCCCGCGCCTGCGCCACCTGGCCCGCGACGCCCGACCTTCGCGGCGTGCCCATCCGCCACATCCACGGCCAGCGCGACACCATCATCCCCGACCCCGCCGCCCGGGCCGAGGTGACGATCCCCAACGCCAAGCATCTGATAACCTGGACCCATGCCGACGTGGTCAATCAGTTCATCCTCAGGGTTCTTGCTGAGGCCTGACGACGCCTCGATGGCGTTTGCCGGGCCTCGCGACGCGATTCTCTGGGGAAAACAGGTTGCCGATGCCCGCATCGCGCTGCATACTCATCGTGAAGGAGTTGTTATGCGCGATCACTCTCTGTTCGTGCGCGGCGATCGCCGCGCGTCTGTCGCCCGGTCCTCACGCCTCGGCGCCATCGTCGCCTGCGCGGGTGTGGCCCTCGCCCTCATCGCGTCCCCGGCTTCGGCCCAGACGCCCCAGACTGTCACGGTCAACGCCACGCGCGGCAACACGCTCTTCCAATCCGACATCGGCGAATTCAGCGGCGCCAGCGCCCAGTGGATCTTCGCCGGCTTCACCGCTGGCCAGAGCGCCCGCCGCGGCATCCTGCAGTTTGACCTGCCCGCCACGATCCCCGCTGGCTCGATCATCACCGGCGCCGCGCTCCGCATGCGCATGTCGCGCTCGATCGTCAACGCCGAGCCCGTCACGATCCACACCGTCACCAACTCCTGGACCAACGGCACCAGCGAGCTGACCGGCAACGGCGGTGCGGGCGTGCCCGCGACCAACTTTGACGTCACCTGGCGACACCGCCAGTGGGCCGCGCCGGATTTGTCCACCGGCCAGCTCGGCGGCACATTGTGGGACAATGCCGGTGGCGACTTCAACCCCACCGCCCTGGCCACGCGCAACGTCTCGGGCATTGGGTTCTACACCTGGACGAGCGCCGCCCTGACGGCCGACGTGCAGCGCTGGCTGAACAACCCCAGCCAGAACTTCGGCTGGATGATCCTGGGTGACGAAACTGAAGGCACCAGCGCCAAACGCTTCGACGGCCCGGGCAATGCCACCGCCGCCAACCGCCCGACGCTGGCGATTACGTACATCATCCCAACCCCGACGGCCGCTACGAGCCTCGGGCTGCTGGGCGTGGTCGCGCTCCGCCGCCGGCGCTGAGCGGGTGAGCACACGTCAAGGTGATCGCCCACCGGGCGGGATGAGCGCAACGCCGTCCCGCCCGCTTCATGCCGTGGCGTGATTTCTGCCGAGGGCGCACAAATTGCGCAATCGGTGTCCCTTGCGCCGATTTCGTCCGAGAACCCCCGCAAGCTCACGTCGCCACCCTGCCGAGCCGATGCACCCCCTGAGAGAGTGGTTTCTGCGTCGATTGTGTCGGAGTAGCCAAGGAGTTTGCATGGATCTTCCCGCCTCCTCCAATCTCTCAGATCGCCTGCACGCGCTGCGGCAGATGCATCAGGCGATGCTCGCAGGCTGGGCACAGGATGTGCTGCTCTTGCGGGCGATGGGCGGGCTGAGCCCGTCAATGGGGCGGATGTTGCGCACGGGCGCGTCCGCCGCGGGGGATGGTGCAACGGCGGTCCGGAACCCGCGCCGGCCAGGACGGGTGATTCGACACGCGGCGTAGGGGTGTTGGTGATGGGCACACGGATTCGTGCCCGGCAGGTTGACAGTCGGTGACAGCGAAGGAACGCACACATGAGCGGCATCACTTCAGGCGTCGGGCTCTTCAGCGGCATTGATCGCAATCAGATCATCGGCCAGCTGCTGCGCATCGAGGAACGCCCAAAGACCAACATCCAGCGCCGCATCGCCAGCCTGCAGGGGCTCAGCGCGGCGTATCTGGACGTGACGAGCAAAATCTCCGCCCTGCGGACCAGCGCCCAGAGCTTCCGGGGCGATCGTGTGTTTGAGTCCGCCGCGGCCAGCAGCAGCAATGCCGACGCGGTCCGCGCGACGGCCAGTGTCGGTGCGCCTTCGGGTGAATATCGCGTCAATGTGGGCCGCCTGGCCTCGACCCAGCAGTTGATGACGCGCG
>JALOQT010000352.1 GCA_025453375.1 Phycisphaerales bacterium
AGTTCCTGCTGCCCGAGCGGAGTCACGGCCTGTGTGCTGAGATCCAACGCCAGCACGAGATCCGCGACGGAGATCAGCGCGTGCGGCGTGCTCGGTGAACCGCTGAAGACAAAGGACGTGCTGTCCAGCGGTCGCGGATTGGTGGTTTCGCGTCCGGTCTGTGCGTCGATGAAGCCGACGCAGAAGTCTCCGCGCGTGATGATGGCGGTGGGTACGAGCGTGCCCTGCTCGTTTGGCCGCTCGCCGACGAACGCCAGACGCTGCACCTGCGCGTTGACATCGCGCGCCTGAGACCACAGCGGCGTGCACGTCTGCCCGTCGATGGCGTAGGCGCGAAGGCCGCCATAGTTGCCGCCTTTGGAGTATGGCTGCTCATCGCCAGCGACCAAGAGCAACGTGCCCTGGGGGCTGAGCGCGTGGGACCGGGCGCTTGTGGGAAATGGCGTGAGCTCGGCGATGCGGCGCGGGCTCGATTCTGGAGTGTCGCAGCGCCAGACACTCAGGCGGTTGTTGGCGCCGAGCAGCGTGAGGGTTCGTCCATCGGTGCTGGCCGCGACCTCGCGGATGCCGCGTGCGTGCAGCAGGGTTGATGCCGCGTCGGCGGCATCGAGCCGCAGGAACGTCGGCGTGCTGCCACTGGCTATCGCGATGATCGCGGCCCGGCCGTCTCCCAGCCCGACGAGCATCCGCTCACCGGGCAGCGGGGCGATCGACGCGGCCGATGCGCCCGCGACGGTGAGCACGTGCAGCGCGGTGCCCGAGGCGTCGTAGATGTGGATGATGCCCGTCGCGCGCCCGATAGCGATTCGCGGCCCCTGGCTTGTCGGAATCACGCTCAGCGAGACGGACCTGCTGGCCACGCGCGTGGCCCATCGCAGGGGCACGCGCTGATACAACTCGGCCAGCGCCCAGCGGGGCGTGATCGCGTCGGGCCGAGCGAGGTGCTCGGGCCAGAGCGAGTCCTCCGCGAGGCGCAGCCGCCCCGCCGCGGCCTCGGCTCGGCCGCGATCGATGCGCGAGTTGAAGAGTTCGTCCTCGAGCTGGGCGTTGAGCGTCTGCACGCGTGCCCGCTGTGACTCGGCGGCCTGGCGCGCGGTGTCGGCCTCGGTGGCGAGCCGCGCGTTGCGCTGGGCCATCACGCTCGCGCTGACGGCAAAGGCGATCCCCGCGGCCAGCAGCAGCAGCGCCAGCACGACGATCGCGCGATGCCGCGCCGCCAGGCGACTGACGACGTACATCGCCGAATCTCGCCGCGCCGCGACGGGCCGACGATCGGCCAAAGCGCGCAGGTCATCGGCCAGGGCCGCGGCGGACTGATAGCGACGGGCACGGTCGATGTGCATCGCCTTGGCGACGATGGCTTGCAGATCTGCCCGGCGTGCCCGTGAGAGCATCGTCAGCGGCGCTGGCGCCACGGTGCGGATGATCCGAGCGGCTTCGGCCAGTGAGCGGCCGGTCACATCAAACGGTGCGCGGCCAGCCAGCGTGTGGTAGAGAATCACGCCCAGGGCGTAGACGTCGCTGGTCGCATCGATCGCTTCGGCGTCGCCATCGAGCTGTTCGGGGCTCATGTAGCCGGGCGTGCCGACGATTGCGCCGTCGAGCGTTGGGCTGGCGATGCGGTCGTGCGCGGGCGTGCGGCGCGAGTCATTACGAGACCCGTCATCGGGCTTGTCGTCGCGCTGTTCGTCGTGCGGTTCGCGTGCGCTGGCCTCACTGCTCGCAAGCTCGATGGTGCGGGCGATGCCGAAGTCCAGTACTTTGGGGCGTGGTGGCTGATCGGGCGAGGCACGCTCGACGAGGATGTTGGCGGGCTTGAGATCGCGGTGGATGATGCCGCGCAGGTGCGCGTGGTGCACCGCGTCGCAGACTTCGGCCAGCAGCAGCACGCGTTGCTGCTCGCTGAGGCCGGCATCGACGACGTGCCTGGTGATCGGCAGGCCGTCGACGTATTCCAGCACGATGAAGGCCCGGCCGGATTCGTCGGCCTCCAGCACGCCGCACTCGTAGATCTGCGCGATGCCCGGATGCTGCAGGCGGCCGAGGATGTTCGCCTCGCGCACGAAGCGCATCAGCACGCTGTGGCTGGCCAGGCCGGGGCGAATGGCCTTGAGCGCGACCATGCGCCGCGGCACGGCCTGCTCGGCGAGATAGACCACGCCCATGCCCCCTTCGCCGAGCGTGCGCAGGATGCGATAGTGCCCGCCGATGGTTGGGAGTGTGCGGAGCGTCGCCGCGGCTTCGGCCTGCGATTCGCGCAGCTCGGCGCGGGCGGCATCAGCGCCGAGGCGAAGGCCCGCGCCGGTGAGCATCTGGCCGGAGTCGCTGGCGGCAGGCGCGTCAGCGGCCTTGGCATCACGCGCCGGCTCGGCGGCGAGCATCGCGCGGACCTCCTCAGCCAGGGCCAGATCATCACCGCACTGCGCCTGCACCACCCGCTCGCGCCCGGCGGTGTCGTGATCAACCGCGAGCAGGAAGATGTCCATCACGCGCTGAAAGCGATCGGCCTCGGGCTGCGGGGCCGGTGGGGGGGCCGGGGGGGATGCCGGGGGGGGG
>JALOQT010000353.1 GCA_025453375.1 Phycisphaerales bacterium
GGACCACGAAATCGAAGGCACCCACCCGAAGATCGGCTACGACTTCGCCAAGCAGTACGGCGAGCGCGAGCCGGTCCTCAACGCCATCGCCGGCCACCATGGCGACGTGCCCAGCACAAGCTTCTACACCCCGATTGTCATGGCCGCCGACGCCGTGAGCAGCGCCCGCCCCGGCGCTCGGCGTGAAAGCCTCGAGAAGTACATCCAGAAACTCGAACAGCTCCAGGGCATCGCCATGAGCCACTCCGGCGTGACCGAGGCTTACGCCATCCAGGCCGGCCGCGAGGTTCGCGTGATGGTCGACGCCAAGAAAGTCGGCGACGACGAGGCCTACGCCGTCGCCCAGAGCATCGCCAAGAAAGTCAGCGAAGAAATGACCTTCCCGGGCGAAATCCGCGTGACTGTCCTGCGTGAAACCCGCGCCATCGAAATCGCCCGGTGAGATGTCTGTCGAGCGTCTTTTGCACGGAGACGCGGAGGCGCGGAGAAAATGCACGGGGAGTGTGTGAACTCATAGAACTCGAAGGTGGATTCTAGAAGAGAGACGTCAAGTGCGAAGCTTGAAGAAGGTGATTTGACGAGGACGCGTAGAGCGCGGCGGCCTGTAGCTTTTCACCGCCCGACAGGCCATTCCCCATCACTCACCCTCGTCCGCTTCGCTTCTTCTTGGCGCCCTTCGAGCCTTTTGAGTTCACACACTCCCCCTGCCTCTCCTCCGCGCCTGCGCGTCTCCGTGCTATTGGTGCCCGAAAGCACCTTAGTGCTTCCGCGGGCCACCCAGCCGGTTCTTGGTCTGGTCGACCAGCACGGCCAGGACGATCGACAGGCCGATGACGATCTGCTTGTAATTCGAGTCGATCCCCAGGCTTTCAAAGCCGTTGTTGATCAACTGGATGATGATCGCCCCGAGGATCGCACCCATCGCCGAGCCGCGCCCGCCCGCCAGCGAGGCGCCGCCGACGACCGCCGCCGCGATGACTTCCAGTTCGTAGCCGCGACCGTCAGCCGAGGAGGCCGAGCCATACTTGCCCAGCGCAATCGCCGCCGCCAGCCCGGCCAGCAGGCCCGCGAGCATGAAGACGACGATCTTCGTCCGCCCCACCGGCACGCCGGCGTACTTCGCCGCCGTCTCGTTGCCGCCGATGGCAAACACGCGCCGGCCAAAGACCGTGCGGCTGAAGACCAGCGCCCCGAGCAAACCGATCACCACCATCACCGACGCCGGCACCCACTCAATGCCGCCGATACGGTGCCGCACCGTCTCGCCATAACCCTTGGGCAGGTCGCCGATCGACAGCCCCCCGGTGGTGACGAACGCCAGCCCGCGATACACGCCCATGCCCCCGAGGGTGATGATGAACGGATGCACCCCCAGCCCGACGCTGGCCGCACCATTGAGCAGTCCGCACGCCAGCCCAACAAGGCAACACACGCCGATGCCGATGACCAGCGCCAGCCCCGTGCCGACCTCCTGCCCAGCCGCCGCCGCCCCGGCCTGCATGCTGCTGAGCACATACGCCCCGCACACCGCCGCGAGTGCATAGATCGCCCCGACGGACAGATCAATCCCGCCCAGCACGATGATCGCCGTCAAGCCCACCGCCATGATCGCATAGAAGCTCGCGCTGGTCAGCACGATCATCAGGTTGTCGCGATTGAGGAACTTGTTGACCTGCGGATCGCGCTGCAGTTGCGTCCCGCCGCCCCACGCCTCGGGCACCTGGCCGATCGACCAGCCGTTGGCCGTCAGATACGTCTTGCCGCCGACGACGAAGCCCGTCGGCGTGCCCTGCGCATCCGTCACAGTCTCGGCCGAGCCGCCCGCGGGGATCGGCACGATCTCCTTGCGCTCGACGCGCTGCATCACGCCACGCTGCACCAGCACCCATCCATCCGCCCGCGTCAGCCGCACGGCTTCCCCCGCCGCATTCGTATACGTCACCGCATCGGCCGTCACCGTCGCCGTCTGCCCCCGAGGCACCTGCTGAAACTCCGGCCGCGAAATGTTGTCCGTCGCCAGCGTCAGCCCCAGCACCATCAGCGCGATGACGACAATCAGGCCGACTTCCTGAATCATGATCGCCCGCAGCCACCAAGGCTTGCGCTTCACCGCCCCGCGATGCCCATCGCCACCCACACTCCCACCCCCACTGCTCCCCCCACCCCCACCCCCACCCGCGGCCGCCGGCGCGTCAGGCGTGAAGAGCAACCCAAACCGAGAACGAAAATCTTCGCCGAGCGTGGCCATGGGGGCCAGTTTAGCGATTCTCCCGAGCCGAGGCCAACCGATCCGCGACCGACTTGCCCTCGCGGCGGAACCGCCGGGCGGCCGATCGTGTATGCTCAGAGTGCCAGCCGCACACGTCCCGCCACGCCCCGTGGCCCCACCTCGCCGGAGTTTGCCGATGCCGCTCCACACCCACCACCACGCCGCCCCGTCAGGTCTGGTCGCCCAGCGCGCCGCCCTCGGCGCGCTGCAGGCCCTCGCGGCCCCCCCCCTGGGCGACCCCCACGCCAAGATGGCCCCCCCCGCCGGGACCCCCACCCCCAGGCCCTCCGCGTCCTCCGCTTCAAGCACTTCAACCACGCCTCGCCCGATCGCCGCAAGCTCGGCATCGAGCAGTTCAAGTCCTTCACCACGCCCCCCGCCCTGGCCGCGATGCTCGACGTCTATCGCGCCGAAGAAGATGACGTCCGCCGCGCGATGGCCGATCACATGGCCAGGCTCAACACCGACGAAGCCCTGACCGTTCTGGCCTTTGGCGCGATTCACGAGACCGACCCCGCCCTCCGCACCATCCTGCGCGAGCGCCTCACCACCGCTCTCCGCAGCGCCGCCCGCAAGGACAAGCCCCGCCCCCGCGGCGTAGACATCTCCCTCCTCAACGCCCTTCAGCGCTCCAGCCAAAACCGCCTCGCCGCCGGCCGCGCCGCCGCGATCGTCCAGTCACTGGGCATCCTCGAGGCCATCCCCGCGCTGATCAGTTCGCAAGTCGGCGGCGTCAGTGGCGGGCAGGATCGCCGCGGCACCGCCTTGGCCTACATCCTCGTCGGCACGCAGCGCGGCTATGTGCAGGACCTTGAACTCGTCGTCGGCGATGGCACCGCCGGCTTCGACCCCACCCCGGGCGTGATCACTGAAGGCGTCGTGCTGGCCATCGGCGACGCCGTCATAACGTCCTACG
>JALOQT010000354.1 GCA_025453375.1 Phycisphaerales bacterium
GCGAGACACGAAGCTCTTCCCGGCTGGGGATGCAGTGACCAAGGCCAACACCGACATGCTCAAGACGCTCAGTGAGCGTGCACAGGCGACTGAGCAGCGCACGATCGCCGCGTTGACGACGGGGAAGGTCATCATCGTCTCAGTCACGGTTGTGGCGCTGATCGTCGGCATCACCGCCGCACTGCTGATTGCCCGCTCGGTGATCAAGCCGATCACCGCGATCACCAACCGGCTGAAGGACATCGCCGAGGGCGAGGGTGACCTGACGCAGCGTGTGGATGAGACGCGCGGCGATGAACTGGGCGTGCTGGGCAAGTGGTTCAACGTGTTTGTCGTCCGCATCCAGAACCTGATGCAGGAAGTCTCGGCCAGCAGCAAGCAGGTCGCGGCGGCCAGCACGGAGATCGCGGCCAGCGCTGAGGAAATGGCCGCGGGCCTGGACAAGCAGACGCAGCAGACCCAGCAGGTCTCGGCGGCGGTCGAGGAGATGTCGGCCAGCGTCGTCGAGGTTGCTCGCAAGAGCAGCGAAGCTTCAGCCAACGCGAAGGATGCCGGCGAGCAAGCCAGCAATGGTGGCGAGGTCGTCATGCAGACCGTCACGGAGATGAAGGCGATCGCCAGCCAGGTGACCGAGAGCGCCAACAGCGTCAACAACCTGGGCACCAAGAGCGAGCAGATCGGGCAGATCATCGCGGTGATCAATGACATCGCCGATCAGACGAACCTGCTGGCGCTCAACGCGGCGATTGAGGCGGCGCGAGCGGGCGAGCATGGGCGCGGCTTTGCGGTCGTCGCCGATGAAGTTCGCAAGCTGGCCGAGCGGACGACGCAGGCGACCGAAGAGGTGGCCAAGAGCATCCGCGAGATCCAGGGCGACACCAAGAGCGCTGTCGAGTGCATCGAGGCTGGCACGCAGAAGGTGACCAGCGGCGTGCAACTGGCGACCAATGCCGGGCGTGCGCTGGAGCAGATCGTCGCCAGCAGCCAGGCGTTGGGGTCGATGGTGCAGGCGATCGCGGCGGCGGCGGAGCAACAGTCTGCCGCGAGCACGCAGATTTCCAAGAGCGTCGAGTCGATCAACGCGGTGACGCGCGAAGCGGCTGAGGGCGCGCAGCAGAGCAGCAAGGCCGCGGCCGACCTGTCGGCCCAGGCTGAGAACCTGCAGAAGCTGGTCGGCCGGTTCAAGATTCAGTAATCCGCGACGTGTACGTCGCATCGGCGTCTGTTGATTGACGCCGCAACGTGTCTGACCGCACCGCCCGGGTGAGAGCCCGGGCGGTGTTCGTTTTGGTGCAGGCGGTTGGGGCGAGTCCGATAGGTCGGTGGGTGGTGGTGCTGTGCGGCTGCGCGGGGAATCCCGTAGCGGGCTGGGTGTTCAGCCGCACGCGGATCAGGACGACAACTTGTTTCGACGATGGTCGTCGACGGGGTTGATCGCGGGCTGACGCTCGCGATCGTGGTGCAGGACCTGATTGTGACCGAACGGAAGAGACCTATGAACAAGACTTGGAATGTGCGTTGTGGCTTGACGCTGGGCTTGATGGTCATTGCCGGGCAGGCAACGGCGTTGATCGCCTCGCCTCAGGAATCGGTGATTGCTGGCGGGATCGACTCGATCGATGAAGCGCTGCTTGGCCCGACGGCGCCGGGTGGCGGCCGGCCCGATGCGCTGCCCGCTTCGGAGGCGACATCGACCCGCTGGCAGGATCGGTTTGCCTTTACGTTCGGCGTGGACTGGACGAATGCGTATTTCTGGCGCGGGTTCCGTCAGGAGGATGAGGGGTTCATCGCGCAGCCGTGGGCGACGTTGAGCTTTGCGGCAATCAAGACCGACGATCTGACGCTGAACATCAACGCTGGCACGTGGCACTCGTTTCACGACAATCGCACGGCAGCGGCGGTGGCCGACGACTTCTACCAGACGTGGTACGAGGCGGACTACTCGCTCGGTGCATCGGTGACGGCGGGGAAGTGGACGGTTGGGGCGACGTACAACTGGTTCGGCAGTCCGAGCGGGGCGTTTACGCGAGTTGAGGAGCTGGCGGTTGCTGCATCGCTGGATGACAGCCAGTGGCTCGGGGCGTGGGCGTTGAAGCCGTCGGTGCAGGTTTCGTTTGACACGGCCGATGGCACGGGTGATGGGCGTGATCGCGGCGTCTATCTCCAGGTGGGCATTGTGCCGGGCTTTGATCTGCCGGTGCAGCAGGACTGGACGATCCGGGTGGATGTGCCGGTGGTGGCGGGGTTCAGCCTCAGTGACTACTACCAAGATGCAACGGGGGATGATGAGTTCTTTGGGTTCGTGCAAGCCGGGCCGAAGCTGAGCATGCCACTGCCGCTGCCCGAGGGCTGGGGCACGTGGACGTTCAGCGGGAGCGCGTCGTGGCTGTACGCCAGCGATCACCCGGCGGCGTTCAACGGTGGCGAGAACAACCAGTGGATCTTCATGGCGGGCGTGTCCGTGGCGTTCTGAACGCAGGGCTGTGGTGTGTGGGGGTTGAGTGGCTGAGGTGTTTCCCGACGGTTTCACGATTACAGAAGG
>JALOQT010000355.1 GCA_025453375.1 Phycisphaerales bacterium
CGCCGCCTTCAGTTTCGCCCGAAGCCGCAGCCGATCCCAACTGGCCACCTCCTCCGGCGTCGCCATCACCTCGACGAGGAACTTGCGATCCACAAACAGATCCGTCGTCACACTCCCCACCGCCTGCCCCTTGAAGCTCGGCTTAAACGTCGCGTTCTGCTCAAATGCCACGCCCTGGCTCGTCAGTTCATGCTTCAGTGCATCGAGATACACCTGCTTGTCAAACCCCTGCCCCATCGTCATGTGCACATCCCGTGCCGCGCCGATCACCTTGTGGCTCACCGCCGTCAACGCCGGGTCCAACTCCGACAGCGGCACCCCCCGCCGCTCCCCACGATCACCGCCCCGCTCCCCTCCGCGGCCACTGCCGCGATCATTCCCGCCAGATCGTCCGTCACGCCGTGAAGAAGAGTTGTCGTACATGTGGATACCCGTTGAAGCAGAAGGATCGTCTCAGGGAAGGCAACACACTCGCGCCGTGATCGCTCACGCCAACCACCGCGCCAGCGAGTCATCGTACACCCCCGCCACCCCCCACGCCCCACGCCCCACCCGACCCCCTCAATACCACCGCCACACAATCCACGACGCCACCCCCGTCACGCACACCGCCGGCGGCACCACCATCGCCAGTATCACCCACCCCACACCCCGCTGAGACCGCACAACATCCATCGGCGACACGCGCGGGTCCATCATGCCGCCCTCGTTCCGCCCCCACATCCCGCCCCGACGCCCGTCACCCTCGCGATACCCCTCGATCATGAACGACGCCGCCAGCCCCGTCCAGATCAATCCCACCAAACCCAGCAATCCATACGCGCACGGCACCGCAAACAGCACCAGCGTCGGCGACGTGTAATACACGCTCTCCAGCATCCGCCCCATCGAAATCCGCTTCCCGCCGCGCGTCAGCAGCCAGTGGTTCACCAGCACCCCGCTGGCCAGCCCCCACAGTGTCAGCCCCGCAAACAGCACCAGCCCAGGCACCACAAACGCCATCGCCCCCTTCAACAGCCCCATCACCACCTGCGACCCGCCCGCCTGCACACCCATCCGCAGCGGCGTGCTGAACGCGATGATCGCCAAAAGCCACCCAAACCCCACGCTCCCATACAGCATGCACAGCACCAGCGCAAACCACGCCGCCGCCCCAGCGTTGGACGGCTCATTGGCCACCGCCTGCCCGAGCCCACCCGGGCTCCCAAACCCCTTGCCCCACGTCGCCACAAACGCCCGCACCACCCCGCGCTGCTTCCGCTCCGCCCACGGGTTGCGATCCTGCTGCGTCAGCGATTCATCCACCCCCACCGTCGGCAGCAGCCGCATCTGATCCATCCCCACCTGCTGCCCGCACCGCACGCACACAAACTCCGCCGGCACCAGATGCCCAAGCCCATCCGTCCCGTAGTAATCCTGACCGCACCCAGCCGTCGGACAGATAAACCGGCACGCATTGGCCGTCAGATTGAAATCCGACGGCTTAAACGGCGCGCCACACTCCGGGCAAGGCCCGGGCGCAAGGTTCCACAACGAGTACTGGCAAGTCTTGCAACGCACAATGCACGCTCACGCCGCCCAGCGCCTCACACCGTTCCAAACCGCGGCGGCTGACCACCCGGCCCGAAACCCGGCCCCCACCCCTGCCCCCACGCCGCCACCTGCTCCCGAATCGTCCCACGCATAAACCACACCACCACAAATGCCGGATACGCCAGCCCCCACACCACACCCAGCACGATCCCCACCACACCCATGCCCGTCATGAACCCCGCCCCCAGCCCCGGCGGCATCGCCATGCCCGACGCCTGCATCGCCTCCATCTGCGCCACGTGCATCAGCCACCCAGGCACAATCGCAAACAGCACCGCCACTGTCCGCAGCCCGGCATAGGCCAGATGCAACGTCCGCCCCGACGGCAGACGCTTGAGCAACTGAATCCCCGCGACGATCAGCAGCACCGCACAGATGATGTTCAGCACCCCACTGCCCACCAGCAGCGGCGTGTACTGGCCCATCGCATCAAACATCGCCACCTGCTGCTCCATCTGCGCCGCAGCGGCATTGCCCCCGCCCTGCGCCGCCCCCTGAGCCGCAGCCTGAGCCGCAGCCTGCTTGGCCGCCTCCCGCATCGGCGCCGCCATCATCGGCATCGCCACCGCCCCGGCAATCCCGCACCCCTGCCCCACCACCCCCAGCGAGCCAAGCACGATACTGATAATCCCGATCACCTTCGGCCACGCCGGCAACGCCGGCGGCAGCGCGCCAGGCATCGTCGGAGGCGTCTGTCCAAACCCAGTACCAGTCGAGTAGCTGCTCATGCCCAGAGCATACTGCCTCGCCGCCATGCCTGCAACCCCCTCACCACCCCATCACCCGCGCAAAGGTCAGCGTCACGCGAATCTCGTCATACCCAATCACACCACCCCCACCACCCCCACCACCCCCGCCCCCACCACCCTCCCCATTGAGCCGCTCCCACATCGGCCGCAACGCCGACCCGCGCCCCGAAGCCCTCCACGCCTCGACGATCCGCCCCTGC
>JALOQT010000356.1 GCA_025453375.1 Phycisphaerales bacterium
TTAGCTCGCCGACTCAATCCACCCGCCACCAAGCACACGCCGACCGGTCGCCGCGTCATAGAGCACAATCGCCTGCCCGGGCGCGACTGCCTCCTGCGCCTCGGCAAACGTCACGCTGAATCGCCCCGTCCGCCCCGAGGGCGTCGGCTTGCCCGCATCCTGGGCCGCCAGCCCGCGAACCTCAGCCCGCACCAGCGCGCCATGGCTGCGATATGTCGCGAGCACCTCGATCGTTTCATCCGGCCCCGGCTCATCGATCAGCCAGTTGGCTTCACCGGCGATGCAGCCTGACCGACGCAGCATCTCGCGAGGGCCGACGGTGATGGTGTTGCTGGCCGCGTCTTTCTGTACGACGAAAATCGGATAGCCCAGCGCCACGCCTACGCCCCTTCGCTGGCCGACGGTGAATCGATGCTGCCCATCGTGCGTGCCGACGACTTTGCCGCTGGGGTCAACGATCGCGCCGCTGCCTGGCGTCGCCTCGCCCAGCCGCTTGCTGACGAACCCGGCGTAGTCATTATCGGGGACGAAGCAGATCTCCTGGCTGTCCGGCTTGTTGAACACGCGCAGGCCAAACTCCTCCGCCAGCGCCCGCACGGCGTGCTTGCGCATCGAGCCGATCGGCAGCAGCATGTGCCCCAGTTGCGCCCGCGGCACGCCGAAGAGCACGTAGCTCTGGTCCTTGTCCAGATCCTCGCCCCGGCGCAGTTGCCCATCGACGACCTGCGCATAGTGCCCGCTGGCGACGAACTGGGCGTCGATCTGCGCGGCGTAGTCATGCAACTTGCCGAACTTCAGCCAGTCATTGCATCGCACGCACGGATTGGGCGTCCGCCCCGCGCCATACTCCGACGCGAAGTAGTCCATGATCCGGCCGAAGTCCTTCTTGAAGTTCACGACATAGAACGGGATGCCCAACTGCGCTGCGACGAGCCGTGCATCGGCCGCGTCGGAGACCGAGCAGCACCCCTGATGGTGAATCTTGCCGCCGGCGGCGCCCTTCGCCCCCGGCCCCGAACTTGCGCCCGCTCCCGTGCCCGCCCCCACCCCTGCGCCCGCCTTCGTCGGCATAGCGCAGGCTTCCCCACCGTCCTCGGTCATGACGTCCAACGTCTCCCCTGGCGAGCCAAGCCGCATGAACACCCCGACCACGTCATACCCCGCCCGCTGCAGCAACGCCGCACCGACCGACGAGTCCACCCCGCCGCTCATGGCCATCAACACCTTGGGCTTGCCACTGCTCACGAGGGGATTGTAGAGGCGGCCCGCACCTCTTCCCCCACCGCGCCCGACAGCCGCCAGACGACCACCAGCGAATACACCGCCCACGCGGCGTGGCCGATCCACGCCAGGAACCACGCAGGGATCATCACACCCCAGAATGAACTCATGCCGCTTGAGTCCATCGCGTCAATCGCCAGCGCCACGCTCAGGCCCAGTGACGGCAGCAGCGCCAGCGTGTGCCACAGCGTCGTCAGCCAGCGATATCGCGTCACCTGCGGCCGGGCGCCAAATCGCCCAACGCGATCGGCAATCGCCGACAGCAGCCGGACCCACATCAGCAGCAGGCCAAAGTTCACCACCGTCCACACAAGGCAGATCATCCCCGGGCCGATGGTTGACCCTGCGTTATCCGTCACAGGAATCAGCATCACCCCCAGCACCACCGAAACTCCCGCCAGTGCGAGGCCGATTGCCGCCACCCGCGTCATCCTGAGCATCGACACGCACATCAACCCCCACCCCGCGCCGCCGGTCAGCACGCCGATGCTCACGAATCCGATCATCCCGCGGAAGAGGTTGCGTTCCGAAATGCCACCGAGCAGATTGGCAAACCCGACGACCGCCAGGATCATCACCAGCGCCAGGCCGACGGTGGCGATCGTGCCGATGAACATCAGCCGCAGCCCCAGCCGGATGCGCCAGCACTCTGCGGGCGTATCTCGCAGCAGGGGCGTCGCGAGCGTTTCGGCCACCGAGCGTGAGCACTCCGGGCATGCGCCATTGGTTGCCAACGAAAACACGTCATATCCGCACCCGCGGCAGGGCCGGTGCTGCGACACGCGCGGCAGCGTCGGGTCAGCCGCCTGCCCAGGTGTGGTCAACGCCGCGGCGGGATTGGTCGGTTCGTGCGTCATGCTGAATCAAGCAGTGGGGGGCGAATCCGGAAGGCGTGCTGCGTTGCTCACACCATCACATCGCGCGCCGCCGCCACCGCATTGCGAAACATCATCATCCCGGGCGTGTCGCCCCGCCGCGTCGAGCCATCCAGCCGCGTCCAGAACGGATGGCGATTCCAGTCCAGATACCGCTCCGGATGCGGCATCAACCCAAAGATCCGCCCCGTCACATCACACACGCCCACAATGTCCGACGTGCTGCCGTTGGGGTTGTCCCGGTGCGTCTGCTCCGGCCCCGCGGCGCCGGCCCCCGCCGCGCTGGCCTCGGCCTGATGCCCATACCGCAGTGCGATCTGCCCCGATCGCTCCAGCCTCGCCAGCACATCCGGCGACCGCGCCACCACGCGACCCTCGCCGTGC
>JALOQT010000018.1 GCA_025453375.1 Phycisphaerales bacterium
TTTGGGGGTTGGGGGGGGGGGGGGGGGGGGTGGGGGGGGGGGGGAAAGTGAGATTTTGGGGGGTGATTGTCAGAACCGGGCAACGGGCACGCGGCTCGCTGTCGATATTCCCCAAGGCTTGCGCGCGGCTCACAAATCGCGTGGCGAGTCATCCGAATCGGCTTCTGGGACGTAGTAGCGTTCAGAGAAGGTTCGGAAGTTGGGTCAGCCCACGGCGACACCCGCCGCGGACTGACCGGCCGTGACCTGTGAGATTGGAGCCCCCATGTTTGAGCGCTTCACCGACCGTGCCCGCAAAGTGATGGCCCTGGCCAACCAGGAAGCCCAGCGGTTCAACCACGAGTACATCGGCACTGAGCACATTCTGCTCGGGCTGGTCAAGGAGGGGTCCGGGGTCGGGGCCAATGTGCTCAAGAACCTGGATGTTGACCTGCGCAAGGTGCGTCTGGAAGTTGAGAAACTGGTCAAGGCCGGTCCGGAGATGGTGACGATGGGTCGCCTGCCGCAGACGCCTCGGGCCAAGAAAGTCATTGAGTACGCCATCGAAGAGGCTCGGAATCTGAATCACAACTATGTCGGGACGGAGCACCTGCTGCTGGGCCTGCTGCGCGAGCACGATGGCGTGGCGGCGCAGGTGCTGATGAACCTGGGCCTGCGGCTTGAGCAGGTTCGCGAAGAGGTGCTCAACCTGCTCGGCGCCGGCAGCCAGAGTGATGATGAGTCATCCGGCTCGTCACCCGCGGCGGGCGGCAGCAAGGAGAAGGACACGCCCAGCGGCTCGTCATCCAGCGGTGGTGGCGGCGGCGAGGCGGGTTCATCGGCGCGTGGCGGCAAGGCCAGCCGCACGCCGGCGCTGGACAGCTTCGGGCGTGACCTGACTGAACTGGCCAAGGAAAGCAGCCTGGACCCGGTGATCGGGCGGGCCAATGAGATTGAGCGTCTGGTGCAGATCCTCTGCCGGCGGACGAAGAACAACCCGGTGCTGCTGGGCGAGGCTGGCGTGGGCAAGACGGCGATCGTCGAAGGCCTGGCGCAGCGGATCATCAGCGGTGATGTGCCGGACATCCTGACGGATCGGCGATTGATCGTGCTGGACCTGGCGATGATGGTCGCGGGCACGAAGTATCGCGGGCAGTTTGAGGAGCGGATCAAGGCGGTGATGAATGAGGTCCGCAAGGCCAAGAACGTGATCCTGTTCATCGACGAACTGCACACGCTGGTGGGCGCTGGCGGCGCTGAGGGCGCGATCGACGCGAGCAATGTGCTCAAGCCGGCGCTGGCCCGCGGCGAGATTCAGTGCATCGGCGCGACGACGTTTGACGAGTATCGCAAGTACATCGAGAAGGACAACGCGCTGGCGCGGCGTTTCCAGCCGATCCCGGTTGATCCGCCGAACAACGAGCAGTCGATCGAGATCCTCAAGGGTCTTCGTCCGAAGTATGAGGAGCACCACAAGGTGCGAATCACCGATGATGCGATCGTCGCGGCTGTTGAGCTGTCGGGGCGGTACATCACCGGGCGTGTGCAGCCGGACAAGTCGATCGATGCGATCGACGAGGCTGGTGCGCGGGTTCGGCTCAAGAGCATGACCAAGCCGCCGAACCTGGCGGATATCGAGGCGGAGATCGAGAAGCTGACCGTCGAGAAGGACGAGGCGGTGCGTGGCGCCGACTATGAGAAGGCGGCCGAGCTGCGCGACAAGGCCGAGCAGAAGCGCAAGGCCAAGGAACAGTTGCAGCGCGAGTGGCGCGAGCGGGCCGGCGCGACGGCGGGCGTCGTCGATGAGGACGTGATCGGCGAGGTCATCAGCAAGATGACCGGCGTGCCGCTGAAGCGTCTGAAGAAGGAAGAGGCGCAGCGTCTGCTGGAACTGGAAGTCGAGCTGCACAAGAAGGTTGTGAGCCAGGACGATGCGATCAAGGCGATCAGCAAGGCGATCCGTCGCAGCCGTGCGGGCTTGAAGGATCCGAAGCGTCCGGCGGGGTCGTTCATCTTCTGCGGTCCGTCGGGCGTCGGCAAGACGCTGGTGGCCAAGGCGATTGCGGAGTTCATGTTCGGCGATGAGGAAGCGCTCATCACGCTGGACATGAGCGAGTACATGGAGAAGCACAACGTCAGCCGCCTGGTTGGCGCACCTCCGGGCTATGTCGGGTATGAGGAGGGCGGGCAGCTGACTGAGCGTGTTCGCCGCCGTCCGTACAGCGTGATTCTGCTTGACGAGGTGGAGAAGGCCCACCCGGATGTGTTCAACATGCTGCTGCAGATCATGGAAGAGGGCCGGCTGACTGACAGCTTCGGGCGCAATGTGGACTTCCGCAACTGCATCGTGATCATGACCAGCAACATCGGTGCTGACTTGATCAAGGGTGGCGGCGGGTTCGGGTTCCAGAAGCGGAGCGACAGCACGAACTTTGACAACATCAAGGCTGTGCTGATGAAGGAAGTCGAGCGGTTCTTCCGTCCGGAGTTCATCAACCGGCTGGATGACGTGGTGGTGTTCCGCCCGCTGACGAAGGACAACCTGATCAACATCGTCGATCTGGAGACGGCCAAGGTGATTCAGCGTGTCGCGCTGCAGGGCGTGAAGCTGGTGCTGGATCAGAAGGCCAAGGACTTCCTGATCGAGAAGGGCTACAACCCGGACTTCGGCGCACGGCCGCTGCGTCGGGCGGTCGGGCAGTATCTGGAGGACAACCTCAGCGAGATGCTGCTGGGCGGGAGCATGAAGCCCGGCCAGACGGTGACGGTGACGCGCAAGGCCGACGCGGAAGGGAAGGACGAGGATCACTTGTTCTTCGACGTGTCGGGCGAGGCGACGCCGGAGAAGCCGAAGGCGGACGCCAACCCGCCCGCGGCAGCACCTGCTGCCGGCCCGGCGACAGAGCCCCCGGCGGCCACGCACAGCACCTGAATGGCCGATGAGGCTTCAGGGTTGAGGGCCGAGGTGTGAGTGAAGTGAAGGGTTTTTATCGCCCTGCGAGCATGCTCGTGGGGCGTTTTTCTTATCAGGACGAGTGGGGCGCGGGGGGAGGGCGGTCTTCGGGGCGGGACTTCTTTGCAGTTTGCTGGACGGCGAGCGGTTTGTGAGGTACGCTGACATGGTCTGTCGCGCCGATGAGGCTGCGCCACGCGCTCTTTGGGGGCGTGGCGCGGGCTGGTCGATGCGGGGCGGCTTTCTGGAAGCCGCAGGCTGGCTTGAAAGAGTCGGCCCGTTCGGAAGGGGAAGAAGCGGGAATGAACTGTGGCTGTGGCTCGGCGTGATGGCGTTGTGCATCGCGTTGTTGTGCCATGGTCTGCGCGATCAATCTCTCACCTCTTTGGACGACGGAGTAATCACATGAAGACGAAGATGATGGTGTCGGCGTTGGCGTTGGTGGTGTTGGCCGGTGGTGTGGCTTCGGCCGGGCCGCGTGAGGAGTCGGTGTTTGCCGGTCCGTTCCTGCCGGTGGCGGGCTCGGCGACGCCGAACCCTGCGTTGTCGGTGACGTTCACGGGCAGCGATGCGGCCGGTGCGTACACGCCGGTGGCGTTCCGGTTGCTGTTCAATGCTGAGTCGCTCAATGCCGCGACGTTTGCCCAGGAAATTGAGGTGACGATCACGCCGCCGACGGGCGCGCCGGTGGT
Source organism: Phycisphaerales bacterium (assembly GCA_025453375.1). Lineage (GTDB taxonomy): Bacteria > Planctomycetota > Phycisphaerae > Phycisphaerales > UBA1924 > JAJTGZ01. The sequence goes on from JALOQT010000018.1 coordinate 3,625, forward strand.
GTTCACGCCGGATGGGTTTGAGTTTGTCACACTGACGGACGAAGGTGGCATCTTCGGGTTCACGGGCGTGCTGGCGGGTGTGAACCCGATCGGCACGTGGACCGTGTCATTTGAAGAGGGATTTGATGATGCGCCAGCCGGGGCGGATGCGAGCGTGAGCAACGTTCGGATCTCGCTGTTCGCCGCCGAGCCGTTCACGGCGCCGCTGGCCGGGACGGTCGGCCCGCTGGGTGCCTCGGGCACGACGGAGAACGTGGTGACGGTGCGGTCGACGACTACGTCGGCCAGCGAGATCACGTGGGTGCGGATCATCACGACCGAGGCGGTGACCGATGCAGGCACGTCCTATCTGGATGTGGACACCGAAGGCACTGCAGCTGGTGCACCTGAAACGCTCGGCGCGCTGCAGGACACGTTCATCGGTCTCTATGACGGCAGCACCAGCCTGCTGTTGGCGATCGATGATGACTCGGGCACGGGCTTCCGCTCGATGCTGACGTTCGGCAACGAGGCCAACCCGCGGCCGGCGATCGCGCCGGTGCCACCCGCGGCGGCGGCATTCGCCCGTGACGGTTTCAACGGCCCGCTGCCGGCCGGGACGCACTATCTGGCCGTCTCGACTTTCGAGCCGACGTTCAACCCGGGCTATGCGGCGACGGGCCCGGCCAATCGCACCGCGGTGGGTGAGCGCGTGATCAACGTGCGGACGACGATGGCGCTGCCGGCGGCGTGCGCAAGCCGCGCGAACGTGGCCGGTGCCAACCAGAGCACAACGCCCGACGCCACGCTGACGGCCGATGACATCATCGTGTTCCTCGGGTGGTACTTCGGTGCGACAACTGGTGCGCCGGTGGCGGGCAACCCGGCCAGCCCGGCGAACCTGCTGGCGGATGTCTCCGGGGCGAATCAGAATGCCAGCGCGCCGGATGGCTCGCTGACGGCTGACGACATCATCGTGTTCCTCGGGTTCTACTTCGCGGGCTGCCCGTGAGCGTGCGGGCCACGCGGCGTGTGCCGCGTGTGTCCCGTGCGAACGTGTTGAGTTGATCGTGAAACGCCCCGCGCCCGAGCGCGGGGCGTTTGTCCATGGGGCGACAGTGCGCGCAGCGGGGAGTTGACGTCACCCCACCCTGGATGTGAGCAGGGTGAGTTGGGTGATTTCCGCACTTTGTACGGGCGGATCGGGCGAACTACGGAGGTATTACTGGACGCGCGTGCGAAGCTGGGGAAACTGCCCGGCTCGGCGGAAAGTTCGGGCACCTTTGGGGTTGCGTGAATGATTTTGTTGTTGTACCTTGAAGTTGCAGTAAAGATGACTGTGCGGAGTTCTTCTGTATAGAAGCGCCTGGATCGTGCGGCCGGTTGTGATGCAAGCGGTGCCTGCTGATCTGGTGTGGGGCGAGGACGGATCGGGAATGACGGTAAAGGGAGAATGACATGAAGATGAAGACTGCGTTGTCGTGCGTCGCTTTGGCGCTGTGTGCTGGTACGGCGATGGCCGCGCCTCAGGAACTGCAGACGTTTGCTGGTCCGTGGGACCTGCTTGCGGATGTGCCAACGCCGGCGACGCCGATCTCGGTGACGTTCACCGGTCTGACGGACGGCAATCCGTACACCGGCGTGGGTCTGCGTCTGAACTATCAGTTGGTGTCTGTGGCGGCTGGCACGTGGGCCAATGACGTGGTCGTGACCATCACGGCGCCGAACGGCGTGCAGGGCTTCTATCGCTCGCCTGTGCAGGGCTTCGACACGCTGCCGAACGTCGGCGGTGACTTCTCGCTGCTGACTGGCCCGTTCCTGGGTGTCGATCCGGTCGGGACGTGGACGTTCTCGTTTGAGGACGATTTCGAGGATGGCTCGGCTGGCGGTGTTCAGGCGGTCTTGAGCAACGTGCGCATCGCGCTGCTGACGTCCGACGCGCCGACGAGCTCGATCACGCTGCCCTCGCCCGATGGGCTTGGTGCGTGGTCGACGGCGACGAGCACGGTCGTGGCCAACCAGGTTCGCTGGTTCCAGTTGGTAGTGCCGAGCGCGATCAACGGCACGGGCCTGGGCAATGCGCTGGACATCGACATGGTCGGCAGCAACCTGGCGCCGGTCAATGACGCATCGATGGGCATGTGGAACTCGGCCACGGGCGTGTTGACCGCGGCTGATGACAACTTCGGACCGGGTGAACTGCCGCAGTTCAGCTTCGGCCTCGGGCCTCGCGCCGCCAGCGGTGATGGCCAGCTCTATGCGGGCCAGGACGGCAACGCCCTGGCTGCCGGCACGTACTTCATCGGCGTCTCGGGTGGTAATCCGACGGCGTATGGCAACTTCTACAACATCACCGGCGGCGGGGCCAACGCGGGCCCGATCACGATGCGTGTGCGGAGCTTTGACTCCTTCACGCCGCAGTCGCCGGATCAGGTCTACCCCGATACGGTGACCGTCGGCGTGATCGGCACGTCGACCCCGGGCACCGAGAACGTGCAGACGCAGACCTACACGACGACGGTGGCCAGCGCCGTCAAGTGGTTCCTCTTCAGCACGCCGGCCGGCACGGAAGCCGATCCGACGTACTACGTCGACATCGACACCGAAGGCACGGCCCCGGGTGTGACGGAGACGACCGGCGCAATTCAGGACACTGAAATCGGCGTGTACACGCTGGCTGGCGCCAGTGTTGCCAATGACGACGATGACGGCACGGGCTTCCGCTCGGCGCTGTCGTTCGGTGACACGGTGAACATCCGTCCGGCGATCGCGCCGGTCGCGCCGGCTGGCGCGGGCGTGGCCCGTAACGGCCGCGATGGTGCACTGGCGGCGGGCAGCTACTGGCTGGCAGTCTCGACGTGGGACACCACGTTCGGTGCGGCCAACTGGGCGGTGAGCTCGACGGCGGCGGCAGCCATGAACGGCGAGCGCGTCGTGAACTTCCGCAGCAACCTGCCGGCAGGCCCGAGCTGCAACAGCCGCGCCAACGTCGCTGGTCCGAACCAGAGCACGACGCCCGATGCGCAGTTGACGGCTGACGACATCATCGTCTTCCTCGGCTGGTACTTCGGCAACACGACTGGTGCGCCAGTGGCGGGCAACCCGGCCAGCCCGGCAAACCTGCTGGCGGACGTCTCTGGTGCGAACCAGAACGCCTCGGCCCCGGATGGCCAGTTGACGGCTGACGACATCATCGTGTTCCTCGGGTTCTACTTCGCGGGCTGCCCGTGAGTGGGATGGTTTCGCTCGGCCGCGTGCCGGGCGGACCGCCGATGACGTAGTGCTTCCAGCGGCAATCTCAATCGCCCCGCGCTCCCCCGGTGCGGGGCTTTCTTTTTGAACTGCGGGAATGCCCCGAGAGAGATCCGACGACGGTGGTTCTAAACTGGAAAACTCAGATTCCTGTTGACCCAGCAGTTGGGTCAGCCGATAAACAACATACCGATGCGAGTGCTGGTGTTTCCATTTTGGGAATCAGGTCACTACCTGAATCACGCGCAGTTGATGGCGCGGGCGTTTGCTGCTGATGGGCATGCGGTGTCGATCGCGCTGGCTGATTCGTGGCTGTCCAAGTCGGAGTACATCGAGCAGGTCAAGCCGATTGAGCATCTGTTCACGCGCGAGCGTTTGAATCTGGATGTTCAGGCCAATGGGCGAGGGTCGAGTGCGTCGATCATGGCCGAGATCGCGAGGCTCACCTCGCCGCGGGCGATGGGCTCGGGCAAGTTCGACTATGTGTACTTTCCGACGGCTGATCCGATCGCACAGTTCATGGGTGCGCGCCGCCTGACACTGCGTCGAGTCATCAATCCGGCAACGCCGACCGAGGCGCTGATCATCGGTGCGACACGTGGGTATCGCGCCCCTTCGGCCCTGCGCCGCTGGCGAAATCTGTTTGCAGCCAGAATGCTGGACTTCTGCGGCATCGATGGCCTCTCGACGCTGGATCCGGTGTTGCTGCCGTGGATCAACAAGCGTGCGGCGCGGGCGGCGCGCTGGCAACTGATCCCTGACCCGTGCGAGCGCCCGCCGATCAGCGACAAGCTGGAGGCTCGGCGTCGACTGGGTTTGCCTGAGGATGGTCGAATGATCATCGCGCTGGGGGTGATCGATCGTCGAAAAGGGGCGGATCTTCTGCTGCGGGGTTTCCTGCGAGCCAAGCTTCCGCCAACGGACAGGCTGGTGCTGATCGGTCAGCATCGCGAGGGCGTGGCGGAGATGGTTCGTACGGAAGGCGCGTCGCTGCTGCGCGATGGTCGACTGATCTCCATCGATCGATTCGTCTCGACGGACGACATGCTGGCTGGGTTCTCAGCAGCGGATGTTGTTGGCGCGACCTATGCGTGGCATCCGGCTTCGGCCAGTATCGTGATTCGTGCCGCCGCGGCGGAGCGGCCGAGCCTGGGCAATAACAATGCGTGGATCGGGCGGACGATTCCGCAGTTTGATCTCGGGTGGACTGCCCACGCCCAAGATCCTGACGCAATGGCTCGCGGGGTGGAGGAGTCGCTGGATGGTTCGGCGACGTGGACCCCGTCAGCGCGGTGCCGGGCGTTTGTGAGCTATCACACCATCGAGAACTTCAACGCGCATGTTTTGCGCAGAATTCGTCGCCTCGAGGTCCGGGATGATGTCGCGGGCCTGATCTCATGGGACCAAGTGTGTCAGGTCGGCCGTGGATGATCCTCGCGGCTCGTCTGGCCGATATCAGGACTTCCATGAGCAGACGCTGGCACAAGCTGTTGAACGCGGTTGTCCCCACGCCGATCAAGATCGCCCTGAAGGGTGCGGTGGCCACGAGCATTCCCTCGCTGCGTCACCTTGACATGAAGTCGCGGCTGCGGCACCTCGGGTCGCTTGGCTACAGCCCCGGGGTGATCTACGACATCGGCGGGGCGCAGGGCGAGTGGGCGACGATGGTGCACGGCATCTGGCCGAGCGCCAAGATCGTGGCGTTCGAGCCTAATGCCAGCCGCGTGCCTTTGCTGGAGGCGACCAAGGCCCGGATCCCGGGCTACACGTTTCATCGCTGCTTTTTGGGCCCGAAGCGCGGCACGGTGACCTATGCCGATGCTGCCGATCAGACCAGCCTCATGGATCCGCAGCAGAACGCCGGCGGCACAGCGACGGCAGAGATGCGCGTACTCGATGAGATGATTTCCGAGGGCACGATCCCGCCGCCGGATTTCATGAAGCTCGACGTGCAGGGCTTTGAACTGGAAGTGCTCAAGGGCGGCTCGCAGGCGACGCGGGCGGCTTCGGGCGTGATGCTTGAGGTGAGCTTCGGGCGGTTTGGGCCGGAGATGCCGATCTACAGCGATATCCTTGCATTCCTGCATGAGCGGGGTTTCGGCTGGTATGACGTTGCGGGCATCTATCGTCGTCCGGAAGATGACGCGCTGTTCCAGCTGGACATGATCTTCCTGAAACGCGACCATCGGCTGATGGCAGCGCACAAGCTCTAAGTCTCCGGCACGCATCGGCCAGCACGAGAACAGTCATGAACGCAGATTCAATTGGCCAGGGCGTCACGTCTGCGGCCGAAACTGCCGCGCCTGCGGCGGCGATGGGCCATCAGGTGCGAGCGGGCATGGCCTGGACGATGGGTCTGACGATCGTCGGTCGCGGGCTCAGCCTTGCGGCGCAGGTGGTGCTGGCGGCGATCTTCAGCGAAGGTGACTGGGGCGTGTTTGCGATCTTCACGTCCATTTTTCTGGTCGTGACGTGCTTGCGTCACTTCTCGCTGAATCAACTGCTGCTGCAGCGCGGGCCGGAGGCGTTTGAGCGACTTGTCGGGCCGGTCTATTGGCTTGTCTCCGTGCTGCACTGGGCCTGTGCCGGGCTGATCGCAGCGCTGGCCTGGCCGCTCTCGTGGTTGTATCAGCATGAGATGTTGATGTGGTACATGCTCATCGGCGCTGCGTCGCTGCTGCCCGGAGCGCCGGCGGTGGTGTACATCGCGCGGCTGCAGCAGCAGTTGCGCTTCCGGGAGGCGACGATCATCACCGGCGCGTCAAGCTTCGTGCGGTTCGGTGGGCAGATCGGCCTGGCATTGGCTGGCGTCGGGCCGCTGAGCTTCGTGCTGCCCATGC
>JALOQT010000357.1 GCA_025453375.1 Phycisphaerales bacterium
CCAGCATCGACCCCGCCCACCTCGCCCCCCGCGCGCTGCTGCTCACCGGCCTCCTTCGCGCCTTTGCCTGCGATCTCTTCATCCACGGCACCGGCGGCGGCGCCACCGACTCCGACCGTGGCTACGACCGCGTCACCGAAGATTGGTTCGCCGACTGGCTCTCCCTGCCCCTCGCCCCCGCCACCAGTGCCACCGCCACCCTCCTGCCCGACCTCGGCCACGCGCCGACCGTCACCGAGGCGCAGGTCCGCACCGCCCGCACCCGCCCGCACCACGCCAAGCACCACCCGGCCCTGCTGGGCAACCCCGAGGCCCAGGCCATCAAGGACCGCTTCGTCGCCCAGATCGCCGCAACGACCGACCGCCCCCAGCGCCGAACGCTCTATCGCCAGATGCACGAAGCCCTCGCCCGCGCCGTCGCGCCCGAAGCGCTGAGCCTGCTCCGCACCGAGGCCGACGCGCTGGCCCAGCGCTTCGAACTCGAAGCCCCCCTGCGCGATCGCACACTGCCCTGGCCGCTGCACACGCGCGCCGACCTGCTGGCCCTGAGTCGTGAGATCGCCGCCGCGCTCGATGGAGCGTCATCATGACGCCGATCCCCGCGCGCCTCCTGACGCTTCTGGCCCTGCTGGCCCTGCTCATCAGCGCCTCCTGCAAGCCAACGACCTCCCAGCCCGCACCCACCTCGCCCTCGCCCACCTCGCCCTCGCCCCCCCGCATCGCCGCCCTCGCGCCGGCCTACACCCAAATGCTCCGCGAGCTCCGCCGCGAGCATCAGATCATCGCCCGCCACGCCTATGACCAGGGGGCCTCCCCCGCCGTGCCCAGCGCCGGCGACCAGGCTGGCATCGATTACGAAGCCCTCCTGCGCCTCCGCCCCACCCACGTGCTGATCCAGCGCGGCGCCGGCGGCGTGCCCGACCGCCTCACCTCTCTCGCCGCCGCCAACAACTGGCACATCACCGCCCTGCCCCTGCTCACCCTCGCCGACGTCGAAGCCGCGTGCGCGGAGGTCAATACCTTGCTTGCCGGGCCAGATCATCCGCCAATCGCCCTGCCCCTCGTCGGCCCCGCGGCGCGCCTGATCTTCACCGGCCGCGTCCTGCTGCTCTATCAACTCGCCCCGCCCATCGCCCTCGGCCCCGGCTCCTATCACCACGACATGCTCCTGCGCCTCGGCGGCACATCCGCCCTCGCCCCGAGCGCCAATCGCGCCTCAACCGTCGCTGGCATCGGCGCCAGCGCCTTTATGACCCTCGACAGCGAAGACCTCATCCGCCTCGACCCCGACGCGATCATCATCATCCGCCCGCGCGACGCCGCCACCCCGGCCACCCCCACCTCCCCCGAAGCCCACACCGCCGCCGTCGCCGCAGCCACAGCCTCCCTGGCTCGCCTGAACCTCCGCGCCGCCCGCGCGATGGCCCCCGCCGCCAGCCCCCGCATCGCCATCATCGACGACCCCACCGCCCTCATCCCCGGCCCCGGCCTGCGCTCAATCGCCACGCAGATCGAAGCCACCCTCGCCACCTGGGCCGACGCCACACCGGCCTCCACACCGGCCCCCATACTGCCTCCACCCGCCCCCGCGAAAACCCAGCCCTAAACCGCCCAGTTTTCGCCAAAGAAACCAGCCCGACGCCACGCCCACTCCAGCCGAAATCCACGCCCATTTCCCGTGCTTTTCCGGCGGATTTCCCCCAGCGTTCCTATCATGTCCGTCTGCGTTTTTGGACCCGTCCCCACCGGCCCGGAGCGTGCGTTTTCGCACCCTCCGCACGCCGCCCACCCACCGCAAGGATGCACCCGTGCCCGACGGACAAGACCCGACGAATCCCGCTTCACCGCCTAACCCCGCTTCACCCCCCAACCCGGCCGCCTACGGCGCCGACCAAATCCAGGTCCTCGAAGGCCTCGAAGCCGTCCGCAAGCGCCCGGGCATGTACATCGGCGGCACCGGCATCGGCCCCCTCCATCACCTCATCTACGAAGTCGTCGACAACTCCATCGACGAGGCCATGGCCGGCTTCGCCAGCACCGTCTGGGTCACCATTCAGGCCGACGGCTCCTGCAGTGTTGTTGACAACGGCCGCGGCATCCCCGTCGAGCCCAAGAAGCACGAAAACCCGCAATACGACGGCAAGCCCGCCGTCGAAATCGCCATGACCGTCCTCCACGCCGGAGGCAAGTTCGGACAGGAAGGCTCCGCCTACAAAGTCTCCGGCGGTTTGCACGGCGTCGGCGTCTCGTGCGTCAACGCCCTCTCCGAACGACTCGAAGCCGAAATCTACCGCAACGGCAAAATCCACGCCATCGCCTTCGAGCGCGGCCGCACCGTCCAGCCCCTCAAAGTCACCGGCCCCATCCCCGCCGATGCACCCTTCAAGACCGGCACGAAGGTCACCTTCATGCCCGACCCGCAGATCTTCCCCGAGACGCGCTTCGACTACACCATCCTGCAAAACCGCCTCCGCGAACTGTCGTTCCTCAACCCGGGCGTCACCATCATCCTGCAGGATGATCGCGTCGACGCC
>JALOQT010000358.1 GCA_025453375.1 Phycisphaerales bacterium
GCCCGTTCGCAATCGCCCGGCCAACGAAGTCGCCGCGATGCTCGAGCGGCTGATCGCCTCAGGCATCGTGCGTCGCGATGGCACGCGGCCCGACGGACGCGGCGCTAGCAACGCAAGCGTTACGTCAACCTCAGGCACATTCCCGCTCGTCCCAGGCATCGGCCCCGGCCGCTCCGGTCTGCCAATCATGCCTGCTGAGCCATCGCGCGCCGCCTCACTGGCTGCGACGGCTGAGCTGACCCTGACAGCCGACGAGCCCACCAGCAGCATCATCGCCCTCGGCGAGCCGCGCGCTATCGACCAGCTTGAGAAGCTCCTGGCCGCAATCGACACACGTCAGCCACAGGTGATGCTCGAAGCCGTGCTCGTCTCGCTCTCGCAGAGTGATTCACTCGCGCTGGGCGTCGAGCTTGAGCGTCTGGGCATCAGTAACGATCTTCGCTGGCGGCTCTCCTCACTCTTCGGCCTCTCCACCGCCACGACGATCAACAACCAGCCATCGCGTGATGGCGGCGCAGGCAATGGGTTCACGGGCGTCCTGCTTGATCCTGGCGACTTCAGCGTCATCCTCCGTGCGGTCAAGACCGTCAGCGATGGCCGAACGATCTCGATGCCACGCGTGCTGGTGACCAGCAATCAACAGGCGTCGTTCAATTCCGTCCTTCAGCAGCCCTTCGCCGCGAGCTTCACCGCGGGCAACGCCAGTTCACCGACGACCAGCTTTGGCGGCACGCAGGACGCCGGCACCACGCTCTCGATCAAACCCCAAGTGACCGACGCCGACACGCTGTTGCTGGACTACACCATCAGCATCTCGTCATTCGTCGGCGCCGCGGCCAGCGCCAACTTGCCCCCGCCACGCCAAGTCACGACCGTGCAGTCACAGGCCGTCGTGCCCGACGGGTTCTCAATCGTCGTCGGCGGGCTTGAGGTGACCTCAGATGGTGAGAGTGACACGCGCATTCCTGTGCTGGGCGATGTGCCGCTGGTTGGCGAGCTGTTTCGCAATCGCAGCACCGCCGTGTCGCGCTCGCGGTTCTTCGTCTTCATCCGCGCCACGACGCTGCGCGACGAACACCTGCTGCAACTGCGCGAACTCTCGACTCGCGCGGCGGATGCCGCTGGCCTCCCCGCCGTCTCGGCGCCCGAATGGTCCATCCCCACCGCCGCCCCAATCGTCATGCCGCCATCAGACGGAGCAAGGCCATGACCAGCGCCGTCACGCTTGAACATGAGGCCCAACCGCGTCAGACGAACACCGTCGTCGTCTCCGCGCATGGCTCACCGCCCGCGCTCGACGCTTCACCCGCGATCACCCCGCCCCCGCCCTGCCACCACACACTCGCTCTGCTGACGCACACCTTCGCCCGAACGCATCTGCTCCTGCCCGTCCGCGATCAGCAGGGCACACTCTCCGCCCTCGTCGCGGCGACCGACGCCGCCGCGCCACATCACGCTTCTCACGCAGAGGGCTTGCACACACTGATGGCTGTGCTGCGTCTGGCTGGCCACGCCAGCGATGCCGAGTCCCTCGTGCGGCCGGACGCCACCATCCCCGTCGATGCAGAGGCCCTCGCCCAGCAAATCGACAACGCTTTCGCGACGCAACCCGACGCACACGACCGCGCACCGTGCGGCCCGGGCGCACCGGACGACGCCGAGATGCCTGATATCCACGCCCATGGCAGCGGCGATATGCTGCCCGACCTCGACACCGCCCTGGCCGATGCACGCCGCGCCGCCGATGCCGACGTGCTGACACTCGAAGGCAAGAGCCCGATCGTGCGCCTCGTCGATGCGATGCTCTTCGCCGCGATCACGCAAGGTGCCAGCGACATACACATTCAGCCGCTCCCCGATATCGCGTTGATTCGCTATCGCATCGATGGTGTGCTGATCACTGCTCGGCGCATCCCGGCGGCGCTCGCCGCCGCGGTCACCAGCCGCATCAAGATCATGTCGCGTCTGGACGTCGCCGAGACGCGCGCCCCGCAGGACGGCCGTGCCGCCGTCACTCTCGGCCCGGCCCAGCGTCGTCGCAGCATTGACCTGCGCATCAGCATCATCCCCTCGGCTACCGGCCAGCGCGTCGTCATCCGCCTGCTCGACACACAGCGCGGCACACGCCTGGCCAACATCGAGTCGCTGGCCATGCCCACCGATGTGCAGACCACTTTCCTCGATCGCGCCGCCCGCGTCAGTGGCATCATCCTGGCCACCGGCCCGACCGGCTCAGGCAAGACCACCACGCTCTACGCCGCCCTCCGATGGATCGCCACACGCACCGCCCTCGGTGCCCGCACAAGCAGTCAGGCCGGCGCGAGCCTCGAAACACCCTCGACGGTCAACATCCTGACGATCGAAGACCCGATCGAGTATGACCTCTCCGCCCCGCACAGCGCGGCGGGCGCACGCCTGCCCATCAGCCAGACGCAGGTCGACCCATTCAAGAATGTCACCTTCGCCTCAGGCCTGCGTCATGTTCTGCGCCAGGACCCTGACGTGATCATGGTCGGCGAGATTCGCGACG
>JALOQT010000359.1 GCA_025453375.1 Phycisphaerales bacterium
AGTCTTGTTTCCCCGGAACCCACCGCCCGCCACGCTGGCGTCACCCTGATCGAACTCATGGTGGCGGTGGCCATCCTGGCCATCCTGCTCGCGCTGGCAGGACCTTCGTTCGCTCGGCAATGGGCCGACTGGCGGCGGGAGTCTGCGGTACAGGCCTTCCTCAGCGAGCTTCAATTGGCGCGAAGCACGGCTTTGCGCACTTCGCGCAACGTGGTGGTGTGCATCAGCACCGACGGCGTCACCTGTGAAGGCGCTGCCAGCGGGGGCGACTGGCGGCGCGGGTCGATCGTGTTCGCCGACCTCGATGGCAACCGCCAGCGCGAGGCGGCCGAGCCACTGATCTCCCGGCGGGAGGCCTTGAACGGCGTGGACCGGCTGGCGGGCAGCGCGTCGGGCAACTCCATCGGGTTTCGCAGCAACGGGCTGCTGAACCACGGCAGCGACAGCTATACCGTTGCTGCTGCTGGTGCCGGCACACAGGACAGCCCGCCGACGCTCCTGAGATTGAACGCAGTCGGACGCGCTTACCGAATGGAATTGCCATGAATCCGCGCCTGATCCGCCACCGACCGTCCCGCGGCGCGACCCTGATCGAAGTGCTGGTCGCCTTCCTGATCGTGTCGCTCGCGTTTCTGGGCTCGGCACGGCTGCTGGCGAGCGCCACGCACCAGCAGAAAACCACCCAACTGCGCCTGATCGCGCTCAGTCTGGCCAACCAGCACGTGGCCCGGGACCGCCTCAACCTCTTTGGCGTCGACCGCAACGCCTATCAGCTCAATGAGGGCAGCGTCGAGCCCCCCATGGCAGCGATCAACCCTGACGAAGCCACCGCCGCCAATGCCGCGGACAACGTGGCGGCGGCCGACACGCGCGAACTGCTGCTCAACGCCCGGGCGCTGCTGCCGGGCGGCGATGCCCGGGTGCAGACCACGTCCACCCTCAACGGCGGGCGGGACATGCAGATCTGGTTGTTCTGGACCGAAGCGGCCAGCGACACCTCGGCCGAACTGCAAGGCGCCACCGACAGCCAGTGCCCCACCGGAGCCGTGGCTGCGGGCCGGCGCTGTCTTTTCCTGAAGGCCGGCCTATGAACACGCCGTGTCTTGTGCAGCGCCAGACCACCCGTGATGTCGGGAGAGAGGCCGGCTTCACCCTCATCGAGCTGCTGGTGTCGATGGTGGTCGGGCTGCTGCTGATTCTGGTGGCGGCCAGCCTTTACCTGAGCACCGCGCGCACGAATCGCTTCAACGCCCTGCAAGCCCAGATGAACGAAGACGGCGCCCTGGCGATCCAGTTGCTCTCCGAGCAGATCAGCCTGGCCGGGTATTCACCCATGGTCGGAGCCGCTCGCGCGGTCGACCTGGTGCCGGTGCGGGGCTGTGAGGGCGGGTTCACGGCAGCCACCGACAGCGGGTTATTCGAGAACCTTGCCTGCAGCGCAGGCGCCGCGGCCGCGCCCGATGCCATCGCCATCCGCTATGTGGCCAGCGCGCAGAACAGCCCGATGGTGGAAAACGCCGCCGGGGTCATACAGCCGGCGAACTGCGCGATGCAGGGCATTACCCCCACAGTTCTCGCGCCGGGCAACGCGCGGCCCATCGACGACAACCGCTTCTACGTGGCCGCCGACCCGGTGAACAGCAACACGCCCACGCTGTACTGCCGTGGCAGCAACGGACCGGGCACCTTCAGCGGGACCGTCGCGCTGATCCCCAACATCGAAGATCTGCAGATCCGCTACGCCGTCACCCGCGCACCGTTGGCCGGCCGTCCGCCGCGTCACCAAGTGACCGCTCACGTGGACGCGAGCCACGCAGCGCTCGGGGCCACCACCGACAACTGGCACCGCGTCGCCGCGGTACACGTGTGCGTGCTGGCACGCACCGCCCAACCCATCCCAGGCGGCGACGTTTCCACCGCCGACGTGGGTCGTTATGTGGATTGCAGCAACGCGGCACAGCAAGCCAATGACGGCCGGCTGCGGCGCGCCTTCCACGCCACCGTGTACCTCCTCAACACCCGCCCTGCGGTGCCCGCGCCCTACCGAGCACTCGGCGGCGTGGTGATCGATCCCTATGACTTTGTGAACTGAACCCATGCGCCCTCAGAACCCGCCTTGCCGCCCTGCCCGCTGCCGCCAAACCGGGGCGGTGCTCCCCGTCTCACTGATGCTTTTGCTCATCATCTCGATGTCGACACTGATGTCGGTGCGCCGCACCGCCGCCACGGAAGTCACAGGGCACAACCTGCGGGTGAGGGAGATCGCGCAGCAGCAGGCCCAGGCTGCCCTCCGATACTGCGAGCGCGTCGCCATCGACGCCGTCGACAACGCGTCACGGCTCTTCCCGGCGGACGCCGCCCGCATCAGCCTGGCGGCGCTGACCGGCGCGGACGACGCCCGTGCGCTGTGGCCGGTGCGACAAAACTGGACCGACGGATCGGCCCGCCGCATCACGGTGCCGCAGGCCTACACAGCCGAGGCGCGCGCGGACTCGCGCGGCGCGCCGGCGCCGCAGTGTCTGGTT
>JALOQT010000360.1 GCA_025453375.1 Phycisphaerales bacterium
TGCCTCAGCGAGTTCCTTCACGTCCCACTGTTTGGCGTAGTTCATGAGATCAGCCTTCCGATACAAGTGCTTGCATCGCGGGCAGGATTCCCCAACCTTCGGAAATCCACCATCAATCGTCGGCTCGAAGCACGCTGGGCAGTTGCGCCCACGAAGCGCCTGAGCTTTGCGTTTCAGTCGCGACATGTGCCAGAACACCAGACTAAGCCCCGTGGCCAAGCCCACACCTCCGATCGTGCTGCCAACGAGTCGGGTGTTGATGGAAAACCCATGTGCCAGGTTGATCGTCTGCGGACGTCCGCTCCGCCACCGCCAAACTTCAAAGACAACGAACGGAACAAGCAGCAACACCAGCAGCCCGTGCGTGCCGAACCAGTACCAGCGATACCCGCGCCCGTAGAGATAGTTCTTGTCCGCCATCGGCATCGTCCCTTCGCGCGTTGCTTACAAATTCCGCATCAAAATCGGCATGTCCTTGTCCCCCCGGCCGCACAGGTTGATCAGCACGCGCCGGCCCGGGTTCGCCTCGCACCACGCCTTCGCCGCCGCCACCGCGTGGCTTGGTTCCATCGCCGGCAAGATGCCCTCCAGGCGGCACATCTCGCGCACCGCGTCCAGTGCCGCGCTGTCCCGCACCGGCACATACTTCACTCGCCCAATCGCGTGCAGGAAGCTGTGCTCGGGCCCGACGCCCGGATAGTCCAGCCCCGCGCTGATGCTGCTGGTCTTGCCCACCTGCCCGCCGGCGTCCTGAATCAGCAGCGAGTAGCTGCCATGCAGCACGCCCGGCCGCCCCTGGGCCATCGTCGCGCTGTGCAGCCCCGGCGCGTCGCCCGTGCCCCCGGCCTCGGCGCCGAAGATTTGCACTGAGCGATCACCCAGAAAGCCGTGGAACATGCCAATCGCGTTGCTCCCGCCGCCGACGCACGAAAACACCGCGTCCGGCAGCGCACCGGCCCCGGTTGCACTGACCATCTGCTCGCGGCTCTCGCGCCCGATGACGCTCTGAAACGTCCGCACCAGCCACGGGAACGGGTGCGGCCCGACTGCCGAGCCAAGCAGATAGTGCGTGCCCATCGGGTCACTCACCCACTCGCGCAGGGCCTCGTCAATCGCCGAACGCAGCGTCGCCTCGCCGCTGGTCACCGCGATGACCTCCGCCCCGAACCATTTCATCCGCTGCACGTTGGGCTGCTGCCGTTCCACGTCCTTCGCGCCCATATACACCCGGCACGGAAACCCAAGCCGCGCACAGACCGCCGCCGTCGCCACGCCATGCTGCCCCGCGCCCGTCTCGGCGATGATGCGCGAAACGCCCAGCCGCTTGGCCATCAGCGCCTGCCCCAGCGCGTTGTTGATTTTGTGTGCGCCTGTGTGTGCCAGGTCTTCACGCTTGAGCCACACATCCGCCTTCCACGCGCGGCTCAGGTTCTCCGCCCGCATCAAAGGCGTCGGCCGCCCCACCCACACGCGCTGCTGATGCGACAACTCCGCGATAAACGCCGGGTCCACCAGCGCCGCCTTGGCCACGCTCTCCAGCCGCGTGATCGCCCCCCAGAGCGTCTCGGGCACAAATCGCCCGCCAAACGGCCCAAACCGCCCGCGCGCATCGGGATACGCCCCGCGCAGCAGACGCTCAAGCTCAACCTCCGGCGCCGCCAGTTCCAACCCCTCACCTTGCCAGCCCATAGTGACCTCGCCCTTCTGTGCCTTCCACCCCTTCGTCGCTCCACCCCGCCCCCTACCGCCGCTTGTTCTTCACCAGTGCCCGCTCGCGGAAGCCCAGCCCCGCCTCGTGGATGAACCGAGAGATCAACTCCGCCGACTTCTCCCCAGGCCGCAGTTCCACCCCGCTGGAGACATCCACCCACGATGCGCCCGTCGCGCTGATCGCCCGCGCCACGTTGTCCGGCGTCAGGCCACCGGCCAGCATGAACTCGCGGCTCAGGTGCGTCGTCGCCCGTGCGATCCGTCCCCAGTCCGGCAGCATCCCGATCCCCGAAATCGCCCCCTCTATCAGCACCAGCCGCGGCATCTTCGTCTCTTCCTCCGCCAGTTCCACCCGTAGCGTCGGCACATCACGATACACCGGCAGAAAACTCACGCGCGGGGCAAACTCGCGCACCATCGCCTCATCCTGCCAGTCCGCCTGCACATGCGTGATCTCGCCCAGCGCATCGATCTGCGCCAGCATCTCCGGCGTCGTCCGCTTGAAGACCGCCACGCGATGCACATTGCCCCCCGCACACTCCGCCAGATCATGCGCCGCCCGCGCCGTGACCTGCCGAGGGCTGGTGCTCAGCACAAAGCCCACCGCGCTGGCCCCCGCCGCGCACGCCACCTCCACCATGTCCGGCGTCGTTAAGCCGCAGATTTTCACGTTGATCTGTTTCAAAGTCCTGCACCTCGTTCGCCGCCGGCCCGCTCACCCCCGGCCCGCTCACCCCCGCCCCCTGCCGCCCGCCCCGCCACGATCAACGCCCGCGCCACCCCCCCCGGGGCTCAGCGCCGAGCCAACCAGCGCCCCGTCATATCCCAAGGCGACGACCTTCGCCGCATCCGCCGCCGTCGCCAGCCCGCTCTCCGCGACGATCGGGTACCCCGATGGAAACTCCGCCCGCAATGACGCAAACCGCGCCGGATCGATCGACAAATCCGCCAGATTTCGGCAGTTCAGCCCCAGCACGATCGGCTGATCGCTCTCGACCAGTTCCCCCCCGCGCGTGATGAGCATCCGCCGCACGCGCGTCAGGTCCGCCGCGTCAAATGCTTCGACCAGTGCAAACATCCCCAAGTCCAGCGTCAGGTCCAGCATCTCAAAGAGATCATCGTCATCGAGCATCCGCGCGATCAGCAGCACGCCCCCCGCCCCCGCCGCCCGCGCCTCGACGACCTGATAGTCCGCGACCAGAAAATCCTTCCGCATCACCGGCACATCCTCACCGACGGCGTCCACCACCGCCG
>JALOQT010000019.1 GCA_025453375.1 Phycisphaerales bacterium
AGAGCCAGCGGAGGTTGGTCTCGTCACGCTCGAGCTGGCGCTGCTGGATTTCGATCTGCTTGAGGCCTTGTCGTGTGTAGCGAAGGCGGCGGTCGGCCTTCCAGCTCTTGAAGCTGCCCAGTGCGTTGTAGGCCATGAGCAGGGACCATGCCGGCTCGATCGTGATGACCTCCTGCCGGATTCGATCGAGACGCTTGATCAGGTCGTTAGCGCGCGGCTGATCGGCCAGATGCTCGCGGACTTGCGGCAGGATCTCTCCGCTGGTCTTGATCGATCGGCGAATCCGCTGCAGGCCTTCGCGCACGCTGTTGATGCGAGTGCGAAGACGCGAGGCGATCGAAGCATTCAGCGGATAGCTCGGCACGGGCGAGGCGCCCCTGGTCTGATCGTGATGTCGATCGGCCTCGGCCAGCACGTCATCGATCGGGGCGTGCCCGGCGGCACGGCCGGCGGTGATCAGTTCATCCAGCAGCACGGCGAGCGGGCGGGCCGTTGTATGCTGCTTGGCGACGCCGCCCTCGGTCGCGTCGATGATCTGCAGCCCGCGCTGCGTGTCGGCCAGAAAGTCAGCGTGGAAGTGCTGCAGATAGGTGTTCATCTGCTCGTCGGTATACATCGCGCGGCCGAGCGTGTCGGTTGCTTCGCGCAGGTGGTTACCCATGCGCTTGATGCGCTGCCACTCGAGCATTTCCAGCGTGTTGAACTCGCCGACCTCGCCAGCCCAGGCCTGATGGATGACCGCACCGCTGGAGTAATACGTGCCGTCCGTGAAGCCGAGGTCCAGCCCGGTCAGTGCGACGGGGTCACACCCCAGATTCCGCGCGACGTAGTACGCCAGGTGCGCAACGGTCGACCCCTGACGCACTGCGCCCATCGGGCGTGCCAGGTCGGGGCCGAGCAGCGCTTCGAGAATGCCATCGGCGGTGGAGCGTCGTTCGCCGGGCCAGGCCATGCTCACGGCCGGGTTGACCTTGGCTTCGTAGACCAGCGTCACCCCGCGGACATCGTCGGCCGTCAGGCCCTCGTAGAAGCGTCGTGAGATTTCGTGGTGATCCAGCGCGCAGACGATGTGCGGCTTGATGCCACGGGCCAGCAGAGGCTTGAGCGCTGTCTGCACCGCGACGATCAGGACCTGCTCGCGCACACCTGGCTTGGCCAGCGCGTCGATCGTGCGTTGCAGCGATGGCCCAGCCGCGACGACCACCGCCGGCCGCCCGGCCAGCGCACGACGCCAGGCCAGCAGCGGGCGACTGGCGACGTAATAGTCCACGTTGTTGAGCACGTTGCGGAACGTGCCCTCGACCTGAATCAGCTCCGATGACATGCCCACACGCGTCGCGGCAACGGCGGCGTTGAGCGTCTGCAGAAAGTCTCGTCGCTGCTCGGCGCTGATGCGTGGCAGGCTGGGCATGTGCTCGGCGATGTGCACGCCGATGCTGGCCGGACGGTTGTGCACGCCCAGCGCCGCCGAGAGTGTCGCGGCATCGGTGGGCTTGGTGACGAAGTAGACACTGCCGCGGAACATCGCCGACAGGTCCATGCGCTCCATCACGGCGCGCAGCAGGCTGAGATCCGGCTCGAAGACCAGCACCGCATCGGGCTGGCCGCGCGTGCTGCCCGACTCTGGCTCGGCCTGCAACTGGCGACGCACGACCTCGCTGACGTGCCAGCCGAGGCCGAAGCCGATGACGACAACCACGCCGTGCTCGATCAGGTCGATCGCGTTGGCCCAGGTGCGGGCCTCGTCCTGCGGTGAGCGCGAGCTGGCCAGCGCACGGCCCGCATATCGACCCGACCAACCCTGGGCGGTCTGCACCCACTCAATCGCCGCCGGCGCAGCTTCCTCGATCTGACGGGCCACATCCGGCTGGCAGCGGGCCAGAGCATCGAGGTTGGCGCGAAGGTGATCAGTCGACGTAGCGGGCATGCGGTTCCTGACGGTTGGTTGCAACTGCCCGCACCACAGACTGCGCATGCCCACGGCACGACGCACCCTGACTCAGCCGGGCTACCTGAGGGCATATCGGCAGTTGGCCGCTCGGCAGGCCAGTTTGGTACGGCCTGGCCAGCACGGGCGGAGGGACCAAACTGCCGCCCCCGCTCGGGCGTATGAGCAGGGCGGCGAAACTGTCGGTCCTTCCTGATTGGAGCCTAGCGTGCAGCGGACGATTTTCAGCGACCCACCGAGCCTTCCCTCGCCACCCTGGCTGGAGCATGCGTTGTACGAGTCCCCGTGGGTGCTGGCCATCGGAATTGCTGTGGCCGGGGTGGTCGCGTGGTGGTTCCTGCATCAGGCGCGGCGCCGCAAGGCCGGTGCGGCGGCGGGGCTGATCGGGCTGGCGGCGGGAGGGGGCGTCATCGCGCTGGCGACGAGCGTGACGACCGACCGCGAGGCGATGGTCGCGAGATCGATCTCGCTGATTGACGCCGTCCGCACGGCTGATAGCGCGACGCTCAACACCCTGCTGTCCGACAGTGTCGCCCTGGACCTGCTAGGCACCCGCAGCGGGCGACGCAAGGCCGAGATCGTCCGCGCGGTGAGCGAAGGTGGCGGCGTCGCAGCGCGGTATGGCGCGGATCAGGCCACCATCGTGCCGCTCGGCGCGGTCATGGACAACCCCAGCACCGCTCGCGTACAGATGCGTGTCAACGTGCCGCACCCGCGAGGCGGGGCGGAGCAGCTCGGCAGCAACATCCGCACGACGTGGCTCGTCATCTGGCGTAAGACGGCGCAGAACACCTGGCAAGTTTCGACAATCGAGGCCCAGGAAATCGGCCTGCTGCCGCAGGGCGCGGCGCGGTGGTAGCGATCAACGCACAAAGCCGGGAGGAGCGGCGATGTTGCCCGGTGCGGCGCCGGGCATCGCGCTTGGCGCACCGAACAGCCCCCACTGCTCGGGCAGCACTTGCGGGCCGGCAAACGTCAGCGGCGTCGCGCCGGAGCGGATCGCGTCAAAGTTCAGGCCACTGCTCTGCGGCGTAAAGAGGCTGGGAAAACCACGCTGGCCGCTGCCGGGCAGGATCGGGATGTTCCACTCGATGGTGCCGAGCGTTTCATCGAGCACGGCATAGGCGACCTGGCGATGCTCAGGCTTGGTCAGTTGCGAATCGACGGCGATGAGCGAGATGTTCGCCGCGCTGAGGACAAAGCGGAGGGTGGAGAGGTGCTTCAACGATGCACTGCGCTCACCTTCGCTGTCCTTGTACACAGCCGTTTCGCGTGCCTGCAGCAAGGAACGCTCAACCCGCGCCGAGCGGTCGCGGAGCGATCGCAGCGAATGCTGCTCAACCGGCTTGGTCGCACACGCACCGAGCCCAAGGGTCGCCCACACCAACACCACAGCAAGGAGGACGCGAGTGATCATGATCAAGCGTAGTGCGACGTGCGGTCCACATGGCGATGGCCCCACGATGCCCAAACTGAAATGAGTGAAGCCCGCCACGCCCGCGTTCGCGGCCCGTGCGGGAAGCACGTCCGGCAACGGGGGCACTTCACCTGATCGGTCGCCTGCCGCGCACTTCCGAGAATCGTTTTCGCCCGTTTCATGCGCTCGATTTCGGGAAGTGTGCGTATTGATCGGTCACAATCACGCTCAGTTGCGGACGGGGGAACTTGCCCACTGAACCCGCCCTGCCCCGATCGACCAGGTACCAGACGCACCACCATGCCGAAGCACACGACCGCGCTCTCCGCCCGCCTGACCGCCCTCGCGATCTCACTCTGTGCCGGCACCGCACTGGCCCAGCCCGCCGCGACCGATCTGTCGCTGCAGGCGGGCAAGTGGTCGACGATGACGGCGAACGTCACGTCGGAGACCGTGTGGTATCGCCTGACGCTTCCGCTGATCAGCGCGTCCAGCAACTCGGCCCTGGATATCGACAACGAAACCTCCAACCTCACGCCCAATCAGGACACGTCGCTGATCCTGTTCAACGCCGCCGGCACGGTCATGGCGTCAGACACCAGCGATGGCAGCGGCGAACTGGCGCAGCTCACTTTCGGCCGTGGCACGCGACCGGCCTTCGGCGCGGGCGCGACGGCGAGTTTCGCCTACAACGGGCGCGATGGCACGCTCAACGCCGGGACGTATTACCTGGCCAGTTGCGCCGGCACGGTCCTCACCACAAGCAGCCCCTTCGGCCAGAACCGCCTGACCACCAGCAGCAATGGCGCGCTGGTGACGCGTGTGCGGTATTACCCGCTCTTCGGCGTCGCCCCTGCCGCCACACTTCTGACGCCCGTCGCCGGTGGCGCGTGGGTCTCGGCGACGAACAGCATCACGAGCACCGATGGCGCTGGCTCAGTCGCATGGTTCGCGTTTGATGTGCCGACACTCGACAGCACGAGCAGCCTCGACATTGACCTTCAGGGGACGACGCTGGCGCCGGTCAACGACGCGTCACTGGCGTTCTATCGGCCGGGTGGCAACTTCGAAGACCTTGACCTCAACGACGGCCCAGGGTTGCTGCCCGCACTGACCTATGGCTGGGGCGGGCGATTTGGCTCGGGCTCGGGCGTGCGATTCAACGGGCGCGACGGCGTGACCGGCGGCACGATCGGCATCCCCGCGGGGCGTTACTACGCCGCGGTCGTCGGCGGGCCGATCTCTCCGGAAGATGTCAGCAATGGCTGGGCGATGTACGCCGCGGGCGGCTCGCCCAACACGGGTGACGTCACGCTGCGTGTGCGGATGTATTCGACCGGCTCGCCGACGCTTGAGCGCCCGGCGCCGACGGACCTGAGCGTGCAATCCGGCGCGGGCTGGGCGACCGCCAGTGCGAGCCTCGGCGCGACGGACGTCGCCTGGTTTCGCTTCAGCACACCGGCGGACCTCTCAACCTCCGGCGGGCTGGACATCGACACGGTCGGCACTGATCTGACGCCACTCAACGACGCGAAACTCGCGCTCTATGACAACGGCGGCATCCTCGTCAAAGTCAACAACGACGCAGGCCCGGGTCAACTGGCGCAGCTCAGCTTCGGCGCTGGCAACCGCCGCGCTGTCGGCGATGGCGAGCCCTTCCTCGGGCGCGATGGCGCGATCAATGCCAGCGGCGGCGTGTGGAACGCCACGACGTACTACCTCGCCGTCAGCGGCGGCAATGACGCCTCCAGCGGGTCGATCTTCAGCAGCATCCCAGGGCCGACGAGCATCAACACCGGCACCGTCACCGCGCGCGTCCGCCTGTGGAGCAGCAACGCACCCAGCGAGACGCCGACTGCGCCGGGCAGCATCGACATGGGCACCGTTGGCCTTTCCGGCAGCGGCACTGAAGCGACGCACACGCGCACATTTCCTGCCGCATCGCGGGCTGATGTGCAGTGGCTCACGTTCGTCACGCCGCAGGAGGCGTCGGGCAGCGGGGCGTATCTTGACATCGATACGGAGGGCACGGATGTAGGCGGCTCGCGCGGCATCTTCACGCTGCATGACACGGACATCGCCCTGTTTGCCGATGCGGGCGTGCTGGTTGCACGCGATGACGACAGCGGCTCGGACTTCCGCAGCCAACTGACCTTCGGTGGCAGCACCGTGCGCCCGGCGATCAGCATTCCGGCCAACATCACACCCGCGATGAATCGCGACGGGCGCCATGGCTCGCTGCCCGCCGGGCGATACTTCCTGGCCGTGGGCACCAGCGTGATGACCGTCGGCAGCGCGCAGTTCTTCGTGCAGAACCTCGACACCACGCCGCTCGGCGGCCAGCGCGTGCTCAGCATTCGCACCGACATGCTCGCCGGGCCAACACCCTGCGGCCCGAGCGATGTTGCCGGGCCGAATCAGAGCGTCGGTGCCGATGGCACACTGACGGCTGATGACATCATCGTCTTCCTGAGTTGGTACTTCGCCGACGACGCGCGTGCGAACGTGGGCGGGCCCAATCAAAGCACCACGCCGGACAATCAGTTGACCGCTGACGACATCATCGTCTTCCTGTCGCGATACTTCACGGGTTGCTGAGCGTTGCGCAAGATCCCGACGACTTACGCCGCGACGCTGAGTTTCGACTTCGCGTGCAGATCAGCCAATTGCTCGCTGACGGCGACGAACTGCGCATCGCACTGCTTGAAGGCGTTGACCACGTCCGGGTCAAAGTGGCCGCCGCTGGCGTCCTCGATGATTCGCTTGGCCGTCGCGTGCGGGTAACCTTCTTTATACACTCGGCGTGACCGCAGCGCGTCATACACGTCGGCCAGCGCCATGATTCGCGCCGCCAGCGGGATGTCATGCCCCTTGATGCCGCGCGGATAGCCGGTGCCATCGAACCGCTCGTGATGGGCCCAGGCAATGTCGCGGGCCATCTTCAGGTAGCCCGCACACGGGTTCTGCTTCAGCACCGCTTCGAGCGTCGATGCGCCGATCTCGACATGCTTCTGCATGATGCGGAATTCGTCATCCGTCAGTTTGCCGGGCTTGAGCAGCACGGCGTCCGGAATGCCGACTTTGCCGATGTCATGCAGCGGGCTGGTGGCATAAATCGTCCGCACAAACTCGCCGTCAATCACGCCGGCAAACTTCGGATCGTGCGACATCTGCTCGGCGAGAATCTTGCAGTAGGCTCGCGTGCGCTCCAGGTGGGCACCCGTCTCGTTGTCGCGGCTTTCGGCCAGTTTGGCCATCGCGAAGATCATCATGTCGCGGCTTTCCAGCCCGCTGATGCGCGCCGCCACGCCCATGCGCACCGACAGTTCTGACGGATCAAACGGCTTGGACAGGAAGTCGTCCGCGCCGGCATTGAGCCCTTCGATCAGGTTCGCCGTGCCGCCACGCGCCGTCAGCATGATGATGTAGACGTATCGCCCGAAACCCGCCTTGCGCACGCGCCGGCACAGCTCAATCCCGTCGCAGTTGGGCATCTCCCAGTCGCTGATCAGCACCTGCGCAGCGCCCGCCTCCAGCAACGCGAAGGCCTCCAAACCGTCGTTAGCCGTCTGGACAGTGTGCCCCTCAGCCTCCAGCGCGGCGGAGACAAGTTCCAAAGACAGCGGTGAATCGTCGGCGACGATGACGTGCATGAACAACAACCCCTGGTTTCCCGGGCGCGGACTGCTCCCGAAGAGAGATCATCGGCTCACGCTGCGGGCTTGTTCACTGTCGGCGACGCCGGGCCTGCAGAAATCGGCTGCTTGGCCGCCTCAGCCATGACCTTCCGCAGTTCCACCAGCACGCGCTGGCGGGCGAGCATCGCGGATTCTCGGTCGTTGGCCTTTGCGGCCTTCTCCAACTGGGCGCACGCCTCCTGCGCTCGCACCGCACCGATGTTCGCCGCCGAGCCCTTCAACGCGTGGGCGAGTTTGCCCGCTCGGTCCATGTCGCCGGCGTCAACCGCCGCACTGACGGCCAGGGCGTCCTTCGGAATCGCCGCGACGAACTTGCCCAGGATCGACTCGGCCAGCGCTGGCCGATTCAAGCACCGACGCAGCAATCCAGGACGATCGAGGATCGGATCATCCTCATCAATCGGCGGCAATTCCACCCGATGCACCGGCGCGGTCGGCGCTCCGAGATCAACCTGATGCCCACCAGGCACCGCCACTGCTGCGGGCGGCGTCATCACTGCTGCAGGCGGCACCGCGGGCGTCCCACTCGCTTCGACGACCGGCGCGGGCGGCGCGATCGGCAGAGGCACAGCGGCCGACATCGGGGCGGGCACTGGCACGATCGCAGGAGCGGCTACCGCCTCGCTGCGCGCTTCAGCCATTGGTGCCGTGACCTGCGACGCAATGGCCGACGCGGGGCTGATCACCACCCGCTCCGGCATCGGCTCAAGCACGATCGGCGTCGGAGCGACCTGCACAGCCGCAGGCTCGGGCACCACGCCCAGCAGCCCATGCAGCTCCGTCGGCACAGGCTCCGGCGCAGGGCCAGATCCAAACGATGAACCAAACACCACCGGCTTGGGCTGAGGCTTTTCCTGCACCTTCGGCACCGGACGCCCGCTGCGCTCGGCGAGCATGCGCTCAATGGTGTTGACCAGCAGCACAGGGTCCAGCGGCTTGGTCAGGAAGCCGTCCATCCCGGCGTCCAGGCACCGCTCGCGATCGCCACCGAGCGCGTTGCCCGTCAGCGCGATGACCGGCAGATTCAGACCATCCTTGGGCTTGCGCACCAGTGAGTGCTCGCGCTCCAGCTCGCGCAGACGGCGCGTCGCCTGGAAGCCATCCATCACCGGCATCTGGCAGTCCATCAGCACCAGGTCGAAGTGGCTCGCCGTGAGATGCTCGATCGCCTCGGCGCCGTTGTTGGCCACGACCACCGCATAGCCATAGTCCGCCAGCAGTTCCGTCGCGATGGCCTGGTTGATCTCGTTATCCTCCACCAGCAGCAGCCGCGCATTGGCGGACGACCGCTCCGGCGTCGCATCACTGGTGTGCCCGGCCTGCACCGACCGCTCTTCATCCCGATGCGGCGTGCGGGCCAGGATGATCCCTTCCGCCAGTGCGTCCAGCAGGTGATTGGACGTGTATGGCTCCTCGACCCACGCCACCGAGTGCAGTCGCTCGCTATCAATGCTCGCCCGCAGCCGCGGCGGGCCGACCATCACCAGGCACGCGGCGCTCGGGCCATTGGTCTGTGCAATCGGCCCGCGATTCTGGCCCTTGAAAGCTGCATCGGCCAGTTTCTCCAGTTCATCCTGCTCAAAGCCGGCCCACGCGACGACCGCACCAAATGGCTCGCCAACGTCCACATACCGCACCAACGCATCGACACCCATCTCCGGCGTCTCGACGATGTGCCGCCGCAGGCCGAAACTATCGACGCTGTGCATCAGCCCCGACTGCGTCTCCCCAGGCGGGCAGACGATCAGCACGCGCAGGCGGCGCAGGTCATCGGTGATCGGCGGAATCGGAATCTCGACGCGATGCAGACGCGGCAGCGGCACCGTGAACCAGAACGTCGTCCCTCGACCGACCTCGCTGGCCACACCGATCTGCCCGCCCATGATCTCAATCAACTGGCGACAGATCGACAGGCCAAGCCCCGTGCCGCCAAACTTGCGCGTCGTGCTGGCGTCGACCTGACTGAAGCTCTTGAAGAGCCGATCGATCCGGTCCTGCGGGATGCCGATGCCCGTGTCTGTCACGCTGAAGCGTGCCAGCACCTGTCCATCATCCAGCCGATCAACCGTCGCGGTGATCGTGATCGCACCCTTCTCGGTGAATTTCGTCGCATTGCCGACAAGGTTGACCAGCACCTGACGCAGCCGAAGCGGGTCACCCCGTAGCGGAATCCGCAGGCACGGGTGCACATGCGTCACCAGCCGCAAACCCTTCTCCTGCACGCGCGTCGAGCACAGCAGGGCGACATCTTCCACCAGTTCGCGAATGTCCAGCTCGATCGATTCCAGTTCGATCGCCGAAGCCTCGATCTTCGACAGATCCAGGATGTCGTTGATCAGTTGCAGCAGCGCCTCGCAACTGAACTTGGCCATGCGGGCGTGACGCAACTGGCGTTCATCCAGTTTGCTGCGCAGCAGCAGTTCCAGCGCGCCGACCACGCCATTGAGCGGCGTGCGAATCTCGTGGCTCGTGTTGGCCAGGAACTGACTCTTGGCCACGCTCG
>JALOQT010000361.1 GCA_025453375.1 Phycisphaerales bacterium
GCGCTTGTCACCAGCGGCAGCGTCACGTCCGCGCCGGTGCTGCTTTCCAGCAGGCGCGTCGCCGCCGTGTAGCTCAGATCGGTGCCGGCCCCGCCGCCAGCGGCGTTGATCGTGAGCGTGTTGGCCGCGTCGTTGTATGCCAGCGTGATGTTGGCTCCCGCCACCAGAAGCGACGCGACACGATCATCAACGGCTTCCGCAAAATCGCTGATCGTGGCGCTCGCCTGCGTGCCGGTGTGCGTGGCGCGGTCGCGCAACGCCGCGTCCGTCGCATTGGCCGTCGCGCTGGTGGCGACGCCATCCAGTTTGGCCTTGTCCGCAGCGGCCATCAGGCCCGCGAGCGTGCCCGTCGCCGCCGGGATTGTGGCGTCCGTGCCGGTGTCGGATGCGACATCAAGCGCAGTCGCCGTGCGGTTGGCCACGCTCAGATTGGTGGCCCCGCCACCACCGCCCGTGGCCGAGATGGTGAGGGTGTTCGCGGCGTCATTGTAGGCCAGCGTGACATTGCTGCCCGCCACCAGCAACGCGGCCACGCGGTCATCGACCGCCTCGGCGAAATCGCTGATGGCTGCAGCGTTGCCGACATCGCTCTTGCCGGCCAAGGCGGTCGAGACCGCATTGGAGATCGGTTTGTTTGCGTCGGCCGTGTTGTCGACATTGCCGAGGCCGACATCGCCTTTCGCCAGCGTCACGGCGCCCGTGCGGCCCGCGACCGATTGCACGGGCGCGGCCGCAGCCGCTTCCGCAGGCGTGGCATATTGCGGGTGCGGGTCGGCGGCGGCGAGATGGCCCGACATCAGCGAAGCGGCGACGCCCGCAGTTTCCCGCGCTGCGATCGCCGCGCCAATGTCGGCAGGGGCCGTGTCGAGCTTCGCCTTGTCTGTCGCGAGCATGAGGCCAGCCAGCGTGCCCGTCGCCGCCGGCAAGGCCGCATCGGACCCGGTGTCGGAGGCGATTGTGAGGGCTGACGCCGTGCGGTCGATGACGCTCAGATTGGTCGCGCCGCCCCCGCCGCCGCCGCCGCCCGGCGGCCCGGGAATGCCGATCGCCGCGATCTCGATCACGCCCTGGTCAGACACGATGACGTCAATCGCGCCCGTGCCGGGCATCAGCACATCGCGGTCCAGCCCCTCGACATCGGCGAAGGCCGTGACCGTGCCGCCCGCAGGCGAGACATAGCGCAGCGACAGCTTCGACAGACGCCCGGGCGGAATGACCGCCGTCTGCTCCTCCTGCAGGCTGATGTCATACTGGCCGTTGGCCAGATCCTGCTGGTCGATGACGCACGCGACCGAGCCGCCGGCCCAGCTGATGCTGGCGCTGAGCGTGTAGCCCGCCAGGTTGAGCGGCGCGGACGCGACGCCCAGCCAGCGCACGCGCCGGCGGAAGTCGTCGCCCTGCCGCAGCTTGATGACAGACATGGCTTGCCTTTCAGTTGGGAAACGTCAGCCCGGCCCGATGGCGCGGTAGTAGACCGTGATCGCGCCCGTGCCGGATTGGTTGAGCGTGAAGCCGGTGGCGGTCAGCGCCGTGACCCAGACGCGCACATCGCTGGCGGGGGTCAGGTTGACGACATGCGGCGTTCCGGCGAACGCCTTGTCGAACGTGACGGCGAGCGTCGCGCCGCTCGCGATGATGGCGCGGCCCCAGCACTCCAGCAGGTTGTTGGGGTGGCTGGTGTGGCCGTTGACGGAGCTGGTGTCATAGGTGCGCTGGCTGTCGAACTTGAACGATTCCGAGCTGTTCGAGATCGTGCCGAGATTGCCCTCGGCGCTGCCGTTGATCGCCGACGCCGTCGCGGTCTGGCCGCTCGAGGTGCCCTCGAAATAGCAGAGCTCGGTGTTCTGCCAGCTGACCGTGCCGCCGATGACGCCCTCGATGCGCACATTCGAGGACGAGGCGGTCTGGTCCGTGCGCGGGTCGGTGACGCCGGTGATCGTGACGTTGCCGTTGGTGCCGCCCGCGCTTCCGGCCGTGAACAGCCGGTGAAACTCCGGGTTGACGATGACGTTGGCGTTGATGGCGTTGGACGTGCAGTTGAAGATGAACAGGTCGCGGGCGAACAGGTTGCGCACGCCCTTGCTGACGCCAGCCCCCTCCGGCGAGAGCGAGCCGTCAACCAGCAGGCCCGTCGACCAGGTGAAGCCCGTGCCGCTGGTGATGTTGACATCATCGATCTTGAAGAAGTCCGGCTTCAGATCCGGGCCCGAGGCGCGCAGCCGGATGGCGATGCCGAGCGTGCCGGCCCAGGCCACGATCGAGCAGCCCCGGATCGCGCCGGCGCGCTCGTTGGCCCCGTTCCAATCGAACAGCGGCGTGAAGGCCGAGCCCGGCGCGAACTGCCGGCGGAACACGGTGAACGACTTGCCGCTGCCGACGATCTCGACGCCATAGCTGAACGGCGCTGGCTGGCTCAGCAGATAGTAGCTCGCGGTCGGGAACAGCACCTCGCGCGCGCCCAGCGCCAGGCACACGGCCTGCGCGTTGTTGATGAACGGGGTGATGTCGACGCCCGGCGCGTTCATCGCCGCCGCGCCGCCGATCTGCAGGATGCTCCAACGGCCGTCGCGGGCGATGAGCTGCCACCATGCCCCGTCGGCGCTCTGGAAGCTGGCGGCGTGGCCGGGGTTGGCGGCCAGGCGGCGATAGTCGCCGCCGCCGCCGTCCACGGCCGTGGTGTGGCCCATCAGGCTCAGCACCTCGACCGCCGGGTCGATCGTGGCCGCGATGGCGGCCGCGCGCGTGCCGAACACGGGCGTGCTCGGGCGCAGGATGATGTCCTCGATCTCCGTGCCCCAGAGCCGGGCCTCGGCCATGTCCGCGCCGCGGGGCGCGCCGCCGGCCGTCAGCGGGTCGAATACGGCGGAGGCGGTGCGCGTCAGCACAGGCATGGGCTGGTCTCCAGAGGGATCACGGGCCGGTGCCCGGAACGGTGATGGTGAGGGTGGCGAAGGCGCT
>JALOQT010000362.1 GCA_025453375.1 Phycisphaerales bacterium
GTGTTTGGGGGCTAGGGGCAGTGGGGGGTGGGGGGGGGGGGGGGGTACTGGGGGGCTGGGGGCCGGGGACTGGGCAATGGCGGAAGGGCCGCGGAACGTTCCCACAGAGGCACAGGGCCACAGGGATCTAGGGAAGACACTCGTTACCACAACGGCGCAGAGAGGGGTCTGAGATTTCCAACTCCGGGCACCGGACTTGAGTGGGGCACCGGTCTCCGGTGCCCGTGGCCCGGCTTTCCAAGCCGGGCTTCTGCAGGCCATCGCCCGGCTTGAAAAGCCGGGCCACGAAGCCAGAGGCGGGTGTCGGCGAGGCGTTCGGGGATCGCCGGACGCTCCCCGTGCCACCGAGACGTGGGGGTTGGCTTGGCAGTCTCGGTGCCGACGATCCTGAGGGCACCCCACGCACCGAGATCGCAAAGCCGATCTCGGTGGCACACCATTAATTCATCTCGGTACCATCTGACCCAGCGAAGGCAGGGCCACGCCAACCACGCATCCGTGATAACATCCATTGGATGCGTAAACGGAAGCAGATCGTTCTCGTTACTGGTGCCGGGGCCTCGTATGACCTAACGAAGGACCGTGTTGGCAACAACGACGCCCATTGGTTTCCGCTTGGCAACCAACTTCCCGATCGCATCAGTCACTTTGCCGACGAAATCGTTCGAGACATCAGCGAACTCGCGAAGCAAGATGGCGGTCGGGACTTGGATCTGACTGACCTGAGAGATAATCTACTGGGCCTCACTGATCGCCTACGAACCCGCTATTTCGAAACGTTGGACCAGTTCGTTGGCATGAACGAGCCGGAATCAAGCACCGCCGCATATGCCGCTGCTTACGTTATCGGACAGGCGGAGGCATGGTTCGTTAGAAACGTGAGGTCCATTCCGGGTTGGCTTTTGCCCGTGTCGAAAGCCTGGGTCCGATCGGTCTCAGCTCCTGATGTGAATGTCCCGATCGTTCGGTTCGTCACGTTCAACTATGAACAATCGATTGAATGGGGGCTCGCGTTGGCATATCAAGCCCACCACGCCTGCTCCATCGACACCGCGACTCAGGTGGCAAGCCGAGGCCACGTTGCACACGTTCATGGCTGTACAAATCTAAAGCACAGTCGGATCGTCGCAGACGCGAGCTGGTGTCTACATCACGCTCGCGTCCTCGGGGTGTCCAGATCGATCCGTCTTGTTGATGCAGACACGGGAGTCGCCAACTGCGCTGCCTCAACCCAGGCCGTCGATGCGGCACGTTCATGGCTTCTTGAAGCGGACGCTATCGGCTTCATTGGCTTCGGCTTTCACAGGTCGTGTCTCGCCACATTGGGCATCACGCCCAGTAAGGATGTAGTTTGGACGAATACGCCCTTGCTGTTGACGAGTTGGCATGGCCAACGACCTGCGACACTTAGCATCGAACGGCTGATCGGACGCAGTATCACAATCCTCGACAATCCCGAGGCCGATGTGAATCGGGACCTTGTCAGATCCATCATCCAAGGTGTCGATCCCAGCCATTCATCGACATGACTAATGAGTCTCGAGCTTGCACGGGGCACGCCAGTGATCTCTCGGAGCTTTGACGGATGCCTTCGTGGCGTGATGTTGCTGTCCCACAAGCCCCACTCCCCCCCTCACCCCTACGGCACCTCCACCTCCAGCCGCACACCCCGCGAAGGGCGGCGTGATCGGTAGGCATCGTCGTGGCGGTCGTAGTCCAGGTCATATCCGCCGCGCCAGTGGTGCGGGGCGTGCGGGCCGCGGAGGTGCCATGGGCGGTAGTGGCCGCGATAGTGATAGGCCAGCGGGCGGTCGCTGCTGTAGGTCACGGGGTAGTGCTCGCCGCGGCCGACAGGCTTCGGGCGCGACGGCGAGTGCCGCGTCGCGACGGGCGTACTCGGGCAAGTTGCCCGGCCCGCCGACATAGTCCTCGATCCACTGCGCCTCGGGGCCGTTGAGCAGGGCCTGCGTGTCAGACGCCGCGCCGGAGAGGTCGCTGGACGAGTAGCGATACTGCGGGCCTTCGGCCATGATGTTCGGGCTGGTGCAGGCACCGAGGGCCAGCATCGCGAGGCCGAGCGCCCCGCACGCGACGCGGCGGGCGTGCCGCCCACGAAACGCTGGCGACGCGGCAGGAGCGACAGACTCGCGCACAGGCGGTGTATGAAGGGTCATGGTCTCTTCTCCATTGCGGCAACGCTGCCTCGCATGGAGTGTGAACCACGGCCGGCACACGGCGAGCAAACGCTCACCTCACGCCTGATGCCCATGACCGACGCTGACGTGCATGGGGCCTATGACGCGCGACGCGGGCCAGAGGAAGGTCCGAGAAGCTGCACGCGCCTCGCCGCGGCCAGCATCACGCCTCGCTCAACCTAGTTGTCCACCCAGTTGACGATCTGGAACGGCTCAGGCGTGCCGGACGACGCGCCATTGAGCGGGCCGACATCCAGCCGGATGAAGATGCGGTTGAAGCTCGCCTGGATGTTGTGGCCATAGAACGTGCCCATCGCGATGACCGTGGACGTGACCGAGGTTGGATTGTCGATGCGGATATTCGAGTATGGTGCGCGAACGTGCGCGGTAAGCCGTGCTGTGCCGCTGCCAGTGATGTAGAGGCGCTTGGTGTTGGTCGTGTCGGTCATGTGCACCCACATGCCCTGGGCGACGCGACCAGTCAGTTGAGCGCTGTTGTTCATCGTGATATCGCCGCCGACAAAGAGCCTCGCACGGCTTGTCGAGTTGGGATTCAGCACGCGGGCCGTGCCGGACATCGTCAGATCGCCATCGATCACCACCGTGCGGCCACTGTGAATGTTCAGCGTCGCCGTGCCGGAGAGTGTGACTGACGAGTACCGCGTGTCGGTCGTGACGGCAATCGTGCCCGACGACGCCGTCAACGCACCACTGCTGGTCAGCGTCGGCGGGACATGGCGGAAACTCATGTATCGAGTCGGCGCCACGGCACGACCGCCCGTGACCGTCGAGCCATTGGTGACAGTCAGCAGCGCTCCAGAACCCGCTCCAAAGCCCAGCACGCCTCGACCGGCGGTGTTGGCACGCTGGTCAAACGAAATCCGCGTGCCGTCGTTGGCGTTGTTGCTGACAACATCAGCCTGCGTGTTGAGCTGCGTCGATGTCGAGTAGTTCCCGATCGAGCCGTCATAGGCCTGGATGACCACGCTCGTCGTGGCAGTCGTGTTATTGCCTGTGAACTGAATTGTGTCATTCGCCAGCAGCCCGGGCAGACGCGTACCACTCGGAGACCAGGTGAAGGCCGTCCACGGGATCACCTGCTTAGCCGGCACGGCTGACGGCCCCTGCCAACTGGCGATCAACCCGATTCCGCCGCCGCCGTTGAGCCAGCGAATCTCAAACGGATACGTGCCCGCGGCCAGTGGGATCGTGCCCGACGCTTCGGGGAATCCTGACACAAACACATTATCCACCACCAGTACGTTGTTGACCCAGAGGCGCGAGTTGTTGTCGCTGCTGGTGTAAAACGTCCAGGTGCCGCCAGTGGGAATGGTGATGAACCCGGTGATCCGCATGCGCTCAGCGCCAGTGGTCTGGCCTGGGTACCACGAGCCGGCCCCGACAACCGGGAAATGCACATCGTGCAACCAACCGACACGGTTGGGCGTCGTGGCGAAGGTGTTACTGGCATGCGTCCACGCCGCCGCGCCGGAGCCGGAGTTGGCCGCCCCATCCCAGCTTTCGGCATAGAGACCCGGGCGGACGGCGCCGATGTAGGGCGAGGCGAGACGCACGTCCATCTGCTGCGCTCGCTCGGCGACGCCGAAGGCCGAGTGCGTCTGGAGCAGCACGCGCTCGTCGTCGGTCGGGTGCTGCTGAAGATCCACGCTGAAGCGCCCGCCGAGGGTCGTGATGCCCGTGGCGCTGTTGCCATCATCAGAGATGCCGCCGACTTGGCCATCGCCGTCGGCATCCTGCCCGACGGCCAGTTCATACATCGCCATGCTCGCCCCGGCCTGCGACAGATACTCCGCCTGCAGGCTGTCGCGCCGTGCGACGCTGGCCATGCTGTCTCGCGAGGCCGTGATCACGACCGCCGCCACCATGAGCATGAACAGCGACAGCACAATCAGCACGGCAACCAGCACCGTCCCGCGACGCTGATGCATCGTGCCGAGTGAGCGACATGTCAGCCCGATTGCGGTCGTCATGGCGTGGTCAACTCCGCATTGGCACGCAGCAACACGCGCGTTCGCAGTGTCGCGGTCACCCCGGCGCGGGCCATGTCAATCTGCACGTT
>JALOQT010000020.1 GCA_025453375.1 Phycisphaerales bacterium
GCCCGCGCCCTCGGCGCCACGATCGCCCTGAGCCTCGCCACACGCTGAAGCACTTCCACTCGCCTCGCGGTCATGTGGCCATCTGGCGATTTGGCTATTGGCTACTTCGGCGATTGGCCCCCCGCCTCAAGGCCATACCGAATCCACTCCAGGCACAACCCCTCCGGCCCCAGCGTCGGCCCAGCGTGGCGCCGCTCGCGCGACGCCAGCGCCGCGCCCACATCCGCCGCCGTCATCCGCCCGATCCCCGCGTGCAGCAGCGTCCCGGCGATGATCCGCACCATGTTCCACAAAAACCCGCTCCCGCTGACATCCATCCGAATGCGCGTCCCTGCCGGCTCATCCTCACCGCTGATGTCCCGCACGCTCAGCGCATTGATCCGGCGAACCGTCGTCAGTCGGCCATGCCCGGCGGCGGCAAACGCCGCAAAATCATGCTCACCCACCAGCATCGCCCCCGCCGCCTGCATCGCCGCAATATCGAGCCCCTCGGGGTGGCGCACGTGATGCACAAACGCCCGGTCCCAGAGCGGCCGTCGCGGCGAGACGTAATACGTATACGAATACCCCTTGGCCTCGCAGTCGCCAATCGGGTCAAACCGCCCGTGCGTGATCTCCGCCACCCGCACCACGATGTCCTCCGGCAGGCGACTGTTGATCGCCATCGCCAGCCGCTCGGCCCCGCGCTCCGCCGGCCAGCCAATCCCGCGCGAGCCGGGCCACGTCGTAAACGCCGCCACCTGCCCGCGCGCATGCACCCCGCTGTCCGTCCGGCTCGCCCCCATCAGTTCAATCCCCGGCTCGCGGCACACCCCACGCACCACCTGCTCCAGCACCCCCTGCACCGTCCGCAACGCCACACGCCCCGCACGCACACTCTCCATCCGCGGCGTCCCCTCGCTGTATGCACGCGTCACCCCATCACCCCCATCGCGCTGCCCACCTTCGCCCTCCCCGCCGCCCGCCACCTCGCTGGGCTCCTGCTTCTGCCAACCGCAAAACCCCGTCCCGTCATACGCCACGGTCAACTTGTACCGCACCGGCGCGGCATCCGCCGCCGCCCCCGCTCCATCACCCTGTCCCTGCGCATCACGCACACCCCAGCGTAGTGACGCACGACCCGCTGCACGCCCCGCTTCTCCATGCTGCACCCCGTACCATCCAGCCGTGGACGCCATTCCAGCATCCTGGCTCTATCGCCAAGTCTCGCGTGATGAAGCCGAGCGGATCTTCGCCGACGATCGCGGCGTGCCCTTTGGCCCCGCCCACTCCGCCTGGAACACCCTGACCGCCAACCTCTCTGCCGCCGACACGATCTGGATCTACGACAGCCAAGGCAAGCCCGGCGCCGCCTGCCGCCAACTCGGCGTCTGCATCGTCCGCCACGGCCACGCCACCCGCCACCTCCTCGTTCGCATTGGGTGAACGGTGTTCATGCTAGCCCGAACATCTCAACAGCGGACCCCCACCTCCACATATCCAACTGTTTCAAGGTAGACCCGCCACAACACCGATCGGAAGATGGGCGGTATCATCCGGTTCTTCAAGGAGGCTCGTTCATGCCATTCGGTAACAACCCCGCGTTCAAGCCCGAGCTGTTCGAAGGTCAAGGCTCATGGGCCAGTGACTTGGCCAAGGCCAAGACCATGACCATCGGCGGCGCCGTCAACGCCACGTTCATCTGCCTCACCGCGTGCATCGGTGCCGCCGTCACCGCGTGGTGGGCCATCCGCGCCGGTCACATCCCGACGATCGGCGCGATGCTCGGCGGCCTCATCCCCGGGCTGATCCTCTCGCTGATCATGATCTTCAAGCCGACCACGGCTCGATTCCTGGCCATCCCCTTCGCCCTGTTCGAAGGCGGCTTCCTCGGCGGTATCAGCCTCGTCTATGCCGACGCCGCACAGGGCACCAAGTGGGGCGGCGCCACGGGCACGATGATCGTCGCCAACGCCGGCCTGCTCACCTTCGCCACCCTCGGCGCGATGCTCGGCCTCTACAAGTTCGGCATCATCCGCGCCACCGAACGCTTCAAGAGCATCATGCTCATCTGCGGCGTCGCGATCGCCCTCTATGCCCTCGCCTCACTGGCGATGCGGTTCTTCGGCGTCATGCCCGCAGGACTCCTCGGCGGACCGCTCGCCATCGCGATCGCCGTCGGCATCCTCGTCTACTCCGCCTTCTGCCTCATCCTCGACTTCGACCTCGTCGAGCAAGGCGCCGCCAGCAACGCCCCCAAGCACATGGAGTGGTACGCCGCCTTCGCCACCCTCAGCACCCTCGTCTGGATCTACCTCAACTTCCTCCGCCTCCTCAGCCTCCTCAACCGCAGCGAAGACTGAGTTTTGAGTAGGCATCAGCCATCAGCCATCAGCCATCAGCCATCAGGCATCAGTCGAAGGGCACCCGATCCAACTCGGGTGCCCTTTTCTCATTTGGCCATTTGGCCATTTGGCCATTTGCCAATTTGGCCCTTTTCCCAATCCCCTACCCTCCCTCATGCCCCCGGGCCCTTCGCCCACTGATGTTGACCACGCCATGCTCACCCGCGCGCTGGCGTTGGCCCAGCACGCCGCCACGCTGGGCGAAGTACCCATCGGCGCGGTGATTTATGACCCCGCCACCGGCCAGGTCATCGCCGAAGCTGCCAACCGGCGCGAGCTTGACGCCGACCCGACGGCCCACGCCGAGGTGCTGGCCATCCGCGCCGCCGGCCGCGCCCTCGGCGATTGGCGTCTGGAGCACCTGGCCATCGCCATCACCCTCGAGCCCTGCGCGATGTGCGCCGGTGCGATCGTCAGCAGCCGCCTCGCCCGCGTCGTCTTTGGCGCGATGGACCCCAAAGCCGGCGCCTGCGGCTCACTCATGCGCCTCACCGAAGACCCACGCCTCAACCACCGCGTCACCCCCATCCGCCTCGACGGCCCCATCGCCGAAGCCTGCGGCGAGGCGCTGAAAGCGTTCTTCGCGCAAAAACGACGCACCACCCCCATCACAAACCCGTCCTGATGTTCTTCTCCGCACACGCGGTTGGTGCGCATTCGGATTCCACCGGGCCGATATCCTCCCCTATGTCCCACCTTCTGGAGACCCTGGCAGCCTGGCGACCCTTCCGCGCGGTCGTCATTGGCGACTACATGATCGACGAGCTGGTCTACGGCAACGTCGACCGCCTCGCCAACGATGCGCCCGTCCCCGTGCTCCACGTCCAGAAGACCGAGCACCGCGCCGGCGGCGCCGCCAACGTCGCGATGGACCTCGTCGCCATGAAGGCCTCGGTCTACGTCATCGGCGTCGTCGGCGATGACCTCAATGGCGATGCCCTCCGCGTCAGCCTCTCGGAACACAACATCGATGTCGATGGCCTGGTCACCGATGGCGAGCGCCCCACCACCAGCAAGCAGAGCCTCATCGGCCTGGCCCAGCATCGCCACGCCCAGAAGATGTTCCGCGTCGATAACGAATCACGCATGCCCGTCAGCGGCCGCCTGCAGGCCAAGCTCCTCGACCGCCTGCGCTCGCAGTTGGAGATCACCGACGTGGTCTGCATCGAGGACTACGCCAAGGGCGTCTGCACGCCGGAACTTTGCCAGCAGGTCATCGCCCTGTGCCGCGGCGCGGGCATCCCCGTGCTGGTCGACCCGGCCTCACTGACTGACTACGGCCGATACAACGGCGCCTCGTGCATCACGCCCAATCGCAACGAAGCCGAGAAAGCCGCCGGCACCACGCTGCCCGATGGCTCACCCCCCGAGGCCTACATCCCGCTGGGCGAGAAGCTCGCCGAGCGTCACGACTTTGAGAGTGTCGTCATCACGCTGGACAAGCACGGTGCGCTGCTGCTGGAGCGCAACACCGAGCCGCGCGTCGTCCCCACCGTCGCCCGGCGCGTCTATGACGTCACCGGCGCCGGCGACATGGTGCTGGCCGCCCTCGCCGCCGCCAAGGCCAACGACCTGGCGTGGGACGATGCCGTCCGCTTCGCCAACGCCGCGGCAGGCTTGGAAGTCGAAGAGTTTGGCGTCGTGCCTATCCCGCTGGAGCGCATCCACCGCGACATCCTGCTCCGCGAGCAGGGCACACGCGGCAAGGTCCGCACCCTCACCGAACTGACCGTCGAAGTCAGCGCCCTGCGCAACAGTGGCTCAGCCGGGCGCAAGCCGCGCATCGTGCTGGCCAACGGCTGCTTCGATGTCCTGCACGCCGGACACGTCAGCCTCCTCCGCCGCGCCGCGGCACTGGGTGACTACCTGATCGTCGCGGTCAACGGCGATGACAGCGTCCGTCGCCTCAAAGGCCCGACCCGCCCGATCTACCCGATTGCCGACCGCGCCCAGTTGCTGGGCGAACTGGAGTGCGTCGGCTCAGTCGTGGTCTTCGACGAAGACACGCCGGAAAAGGTCATCCACGCCATCACGCCCGATGTGCTGGTCAAAGGCGCGCAGTACAAGATCGAAGACATCCCCGGCGCGCAATACGTCATCGACCAGGGCGGCCGCGTCGAACTCCTCGACGTCGTCCCCGGCCGCTCGACGACCAACACCGTCGACCGCATCCGCGCCGGCACGTAAACACGCTGGCCCTCACCCTCATCCTGCGTCGCACCTCGCTGTGCTCGGTGCAACGCTGTCCTTCTCCCGCCCTGGGGGGGCGGAAGAAGGTGCCAAGGCCCGCGTCTAGCGGGCTGAAGGCGGATGCGGGTGCACCTGCCTCTTCTCGCCACTCGTCACTCGCCACTCATCACTCGCCCGCCCCACCCGGCGGCTGCGTCCGGTCGATCGGCTTGTGCAGCGGATCCTCCGGCGGCCGGAAATCACTCTTCGGCACCACCTTCTGCATCTGCTTCCGCGCCTTCTCCTCATCGGTCAACGGCCGACGCTCCCCACCACCTTGCCCTTGCCGGGGCCCCTGACCTTGCCCCTGCCCCGGCCCTTGCGGCCCACCACCCTTCGGCCCGCGCTGATCGGGGCGCTGATCGGGGCGCTGGTCAGAACGCTGATCAGGCCGCGGCCCGCCCCGCTGATCCCCGCGCGATGGCCCACCGCCTCCGCCCCCACCCCCGCCTCCACCTCCCGGCCCGCGCCCCTGCGGCTTCGGCCCCGAACCCCTCGGCTGCCCCCCACCGCCACCGCCGCCGCCACCGCCACCGCCACCCCCACCACCCGGCCTCGGCCCCCCGCCGCTCGGCTTGTCGCCCCGGCCCTCTGCCGGCGGCGTCTCGTCATCATCCTCATCGCTCTTCTCGCCGCCCGCACCAGGCCCCCCCGGCCCCCCGGGCGCGGCAGGCGCCGTCTTGGTCAAGTTCTCGATCGGATACGCCGCACTCTCCCCCGTCGCGTCCAGCCGCACCAGCACCAACTGCGTGAGGATCTGCGTGTCCATCACCAGCCCCGGGCCATCGGGCGTCATCACCGCCGTCTTCTTCTTGGGCAGGTTCTTCTTGAGTTCCTCATACGTCGTGTCCTCATACCGCAGGCAGCACATCAGCCGCCCGCACCGCCCGCTGATCTTCAGCGGGTCCAGCGTCGCCTTCTGCGTCTTGGCGGACTTCATGCTCACCGGCTTGAGCACCTTGAGGAACTGGCGGCAGCAGCAGTGCTGCCCGCACCGCTCATAATCCGCCGTGATCCGCGCCTCATCCCGCGCCCCGACCTGATGCATCTCCACCCGCGTCCGCCACAATGACGCCAGCTCCATCACCAGCGGGCGAAAGTCCACCCGCTCCTCGCTGAGGAAGTGCACCGTCAGCCGCTCCTGCCCGAGGATCGGCTCGACATCGCTGATCCGGATCTTCTCCGGCCCGACCCGCGCCAGCACCTCGCGCGCCTCGCGCAGCCACTGCGGCTTGCGCGCCTCCAGCGCCGCCATCGCGTTCAGGTCGTCCACCGTCGCCACCCGCAGAATCTTCCCCCCGCCCTGCTGGCCGACCTCCGACTGAAACGGATAGTCCTTCCCGCCGGAGTTCTCGAAATACGTCAGCATCTCCTTGCGCGAGATCGACTTGTTGCACCCGCTGTTCGGGCACGTCGTCGTCAGCATCTCGACGATCTCCGTCCCCCGATGCGTCCGCGCCACCAGCTTGCTCCCGCACCCAGGCTTGATCCCCGTCTCCGACGGATACTCACCAATCATCCGCATCGACCCAAACTTCACCACAATGCTGCTCGGCGCCTTGATCGCCTCATACGCCAGGCGGTCAGCCTCCAGGTCAGCCTCAAACTGCGGCAGCGGAAAGATGGACATAGGCAGGCAGGGATCGAGGGAAGAGGGACAAGGGATCGAGAAGACGATGCACGCGCCAATAGAGCGTACGACGTGCCATCGCTCACGACACTCGCCAAGAGTGTAACGACAACAGGCCCCGCCGTGGGGCGGAGCCTGTTGATATTCAGCTCGTGTTGATGACGTCGACTATCGAGTCATGCGCTATCGGGCCAGCCTCGAGCGCCGCCTTCGGCCACCGCGAAGATGTGCATCTTCACTCGGCCCTCGGCCCTCACACCTCGGCCCTGCTTGGCCTCAGCCCGCCTTCGCGGCCTTCTGCTGACGCGTCCACCCATCGCGACGCTTCAAGGGCTTGACCACCAGGCCCTGCTTGATCGCCTTGGTGCTGGCACGCACGATCGTCGGCACGCCGTCGATCACCGCGGTGATCTTCTGCAGGTTCGGGCGGAACTTGCGCCGCGTGATGCCCGTCGGCTTGAGACCGAAGCCACCCTTGACGATCTTCTGGCCGCGCCAGGTGCGCTGCTTGCCGTACGACGACTTCTTACCAGTAAACGCGCAGACGAAAGGCATGGGAAGCTCCGAAAAATCAGTTCAACCCCACCGCCCGCAACGCCCGCAAAGGGCTCCGCGACGGGCCTCGATTCTTGGCGCGCCGCCCGCCCCAGGCAAGCCCACCCACACTCACCCAATCACCCACCAAACACACGCTCCCACCCCGTGGCACGGCTTTCCAAGCCGTGCAAACCTCCCCACCACGTCACTTCCTCACCCCTCACCAATCACACGACCCCACCTGCGTTGAACGCACAATGCCTTGCCACGCAGATGCTTCGCATCTGCCGATGTACCGTCAGCCGATGCCCCTGTCTCCCCGCCACCTCGCCGACCTGCCCATCGACCAGTGGCCCCACGCCATCACCATCGAGCCCCTGACCGCCCCGCCAAGCCTCCGCCCCAGCACCATCCGCCCGCCCGGCAGCAAAAGCCTCACCAACCGCGCCCTCCTGCTCGCCGCCCTGGCCCATGGCGACTCGACCCTCACCGGCGCGCTGCTCGACGCGGATGACGCGCAAGTCATGCTCCGCGCCCTGCGCGCCCTCGGCGCTCAGATCGACATCACCCCCGAGCTTGATGCCCACACCGGCGCGCCCACCGCCAACGCCACCATCCGCATCACCGGCGTCCACGGCCGCTGGCGCACCGCCGGCCCCGCACCGATCACCCTCGCGCTCAACAACGCCGGCACCGCCACGCGCTTCCTCACCGCCGCCGCGATCCTTCAACCACCCACCAGCCCGGGCATCATCATCGATGGCAACGCCCGCATGCGCCAGCGCCCCATCGCCGAACTGGTCAGCGCGCTCAA
This sequence comes from Phycisphaerales bacterium, assembly GCA_025453375.1. Classification (GTDB taxonomy): domain Bacteria; phylum Planctomycetota; class Phycisphaerae; order Phycisphaerales; family UBA1924; genus JAJTGZ01. Next base: position 7,595 of record JALOQT010000020.1, read on the forward strand.
CGCCCTCACCGATCGCGCCCCGCGCGTCACGCACCTCGGCGCCGAGGGCTACCCGCCCGTGCTCGTCCCGCCGATGGCCATCGAGTCGATCAGCGCACGGGCCCAGCCCTTCGGGCGCACATCCTCCGGCCAGTTCATCAGCGCGCTGCTGCTGATCGCCCCCTTCCTGCCGCAGGGCCTCGAACTGGCCTTCACCGACGCGCCCACCAGCCCCAGCTACATCCAGATGACCGCCGCCCTGCTGGCACGCCTGGGCGTCCCCATCGATGGCCACATCCGCGCCGCCAGCACGCTCCGCATCGCCCCGCACACCCTCCGCGGCTTCACCCTCGACATCGAACCCGACGCCTCCGGCGCCACCTATTTCCACGCCGCCGAAGCCCTCCTGAACCACGCCTGGGGCCAGTCCCCCACCACCACCGAGTCCGCTTGGGACAAGTCCCCCACCTGCCCAGAAAGCCTCCAGGGCGACGCCGCCTTCGCCGACATCGCCCGCGCCTGGCGCGCCGATCCTCTCGATCTGGACATGGCCGACATGCCAGACGCCGCCATGACCGCCGCCGTCCTCGCCGCCTTCTCCGACGGCACCAGCACCCTCCGCGGCTTGCGCACCCTCCGCGTCAAAGAAACCGATCGCCTCGGCGCCCTCGTCAACGAACTGGCCAAACTCAACATCGTCGCCCAGCCCTTCACCCACACCAACGCGCAAGGCCAGCCAGACGAAGGCCTCACCATCACGCCCCCACTGCTCCCCACCGGCCGCCGCGGCATCAACTGCACACCCGCCGCCAGCCCCGTCGAGTTCGACACCTACGACGACCACCGCATGGCCATGAGCCTCGCCCTCATCGGCCTGCTCCGCCCCAACATCACGATCCGCGACCCCGCGTGCGTCCGCAAAACCTACCCCACCTACTGGCGCGACCTCGCCCGCGTGCAGTAACCTCGCCGAGGCACCCACATCCACCGCACGCGCGCCTCCCCTTCTCCCGCCCCGCGCCCACCCCTTCTCCCGCCCCGCGGGAGAAGGTGCCAAGCGAGCGTCCAGCGAGCGAAGGCGGATGAGGGTGCCTCTCCTCTTCCTCGTCACTCGTCACTCGCCACTCCTCTCACATCTCTACTCTCCCCCATGCCCACCTGGCTCTTCAAAACCGAGCCTTCCGAGTTCCCCTTCGCCAAGCTCGCCGCCGCCGCCGGCGGCACGATGTGGGACGGCGTGGCCAACCCCACCGCGCTCATCCACCTGCGATCCTGCGCCGTCGGCGATCACGTCTACATCTATCACACCGCCAGCGAGAAGGCCATCGTCGGCCTCGCCGTCGTCACCAAAGCCGCGTATCCAGACCCCGCCCGCCCGGAGCTCAATGATCGCGCCGAGCCGCGCTTCGCCGTCGTCAATCTCCGTCGCGTGATGGACGTCAAAGCCCCGCTCACCCTCGCCGCGATCAAGGCCGACCCGCGCTCTGCCGAGTTTGACCTGCTGCGCCAATCGCGCCTCAGCGTCATGCCCGTGCCGCCGGCGCTGGCCAAGATCATCGACTCGCTCACCGGCCTGAAGCGCTAGCGCCCCATCTCACGTCCCATCTCTCGCTTCAGCCCCCGCACCGCCTCGCGCAGCGACGCCGCCTCCGCGTCACCCTCCAGCCACGCCACCGCCTTGTCGCGCAGCACCGGGCTGCTGCGCTCGGCCAGCACCATCGCCAGGCCGATGCCCCGCAGCGCCGCTCGCCGCTCCGCCGCCGGCCACGCACGGCTCATCACCTCCAACCGCTCCGCCGCCTCCAGCGCCGTCCCATCCCCACGCGCGTGCAGCGAAAA
>JALOQT010000363.1 GCA_025453375.1 Phycisphaerales bacterium
CGGGCGTCGGGATCATCTGCAAGGCGACGGACGGCGCACCTTCGGTCTGAGCGTCGTCGGCCGAGGCGATCGGCGTGGCGGGGGTGAGGGTCGTCAGCGGAATGTCCGTCCGGCGGTCGGCCATCTTGCTGGGTGCGGGCGCATCAGTGGCTTCCGGGGAGGCGACGAGAGAGCCGGCGACGATTGCCGCCGCCGCCGCTGCGATGACCAACTTGGACGCCAACGAACGCATCACGCCTCCAGTACCAAACCCGCCGAGCCACTGCCTCGGGCTGCTGGCTCGCACCAGCGGAAGGCCCGAAAACTAACACCAACCCTGCCCCGCAGGCGGCGGCACGCCGCGGCCCGGGGGCCCAAGTGTGGCATATCTCCTGCGAGAGGCCAGTGTTCCGAGGCAGTTTGAACGATGGATTCACCGTTACAACACGGAATGGTGACAAATTCGGCAAAGTCTCTTCTGAGAAAGCCTTACTCCGTGACCGTCCACGAGCGAGGCCGGCGCGCTCGACGGCTGATGAAAGCCCTTGCTCCATGATGGAACCTCCCGGCCGAACGGCAGGACGGCACGCCTTGCACACTGGCGTGGGGGCCGTCCGGCACATCGCCGTGGTTATCGCTCCACGCGCGATGGCGACGAGACGGGCGGCAGTGGATGAAGCCGGGCGGATACGAAAAGCGGGCACTGTCAGCAGTGCCCGCGTGGGAGGTGCTTCAGGATGGTGACCCGGTGGCGGAGGTCCGCCGATCGGGTTGGGCGGCAGACTCAGTTCCCGCCGCGGAGGGCGTCGTTGAGGCCGGGGAATAACTTCTCTTCCTGCTCGCTCTGCACCAGGACGGTGGGCTTTCGATTTCCAGCTCGCTGGTGAGGCGCTGGCCGCCGAGCAGGATGGTGCCCTGATCCGGGACAGTCACGGTCGTGTTGACGCGGCTGACGCTGAGCAGGGGCAACTGGACGTTACCCGTGACCAGGACGCCGTCGGTGGCGGCGGTCGTCGGGAAGTTGGCCAGTTCCTGCACGGTGCTGACGCCCGCCTCGACGTTGAGCGTCACATAGCGACGATCGGCGCTGGTGACACCTTCGATCAGGAGGGTGACGCCGTCGGAGACGGTGTCGGGATCGGGATCGAAGCCGACTGAACCGTCACCGGTGACGACTTCCAGGTCGGAGATGTAGCCGCGCTGGCTGCCGACGACGACGTTGGCGATCTGACCGTTGGTGAAGGTCAGGCGCGGGGCGTTGAGAGTGATGGTGCGGCGATCGGCCTGGGTGGCGCGGATGACGAAGTCCACCTGGATGTCATCGAGGTACTGACCGGCGATGCCGAGGGCCGGGTTGGCGGCCAGCAGGTTGCTGACGAAGTTGTTGTTCGTCGGCGTGAGCGTCCGGGTCAGCGCGGCGCTGCCGTTGCCTGCACCGATCGGCGACCAGTTGGCCGGAAGCACCGTCGGCTGGACCTGCTGCTGGGAGGCACCTGAGCCAGCGCCCGGCGCCGCACCACCGCCACCGCGGACGAACGGGAGCGTCGTGGGCGTGGTGTTGTCGGCCGAGGAGGCATATGCACCGCCGTCAAGCGTGCGGCGGAGGAACTGGTTGCCCGGGAAGGCAAAGAAGTCGCTCGGGCGGATGTTGGGGTCCAGGGCGCGAGCTTCGGTGATCTGGTTGCTGTTGGTGTTGAAGTACAAGTCCAGGTCGAAGGAGATCTGCTCGAAGAAGTCCTGGTTGACCAGCAGGAAGCGGGTCTCGACATTGATCTGCGTCTGGCGGATCTCGCGCAGGCGGCTGAGCAGGCCGGTGATCTCACGGTGGTTGCGGGGCGAGGTGGTGATGACCAAGACGCCGTTGAGCTCCATGATGCTGCCGACGTCGCCGCCGTTGTCACGCCAGCTGTTGGCATCCACCGTGTTCTGAATCACCCCGACGACCTGACGGATCTTCTCGCGACGATCGCTCGCGCCGGGCTTGCCAGCCTCGGCCTTGCGCTGGAAGGGGTCGGCCGTGCCGGCCAGACCAGCGCCACGCATCTGGCGATTGCGGGTGATCTTGTAGAGATCTGTCTCGGGCACGTCGGCATAATCCGGGGCGACCTGCAGCAGGTCTGTGATCGGATAGTGCTCGACGACGGTCTGCTGGCGGATCACATCGGCCGAGCCGATGCGAACGACGCCGTCACGGATCGCGTAATCCGCCCGGGCGAAGTTGTCACGCGTGATGCGGCCGATGATGTCCTCCAGCACGACCTTGGCCGGCTGATCGTTGATGCGATCGATGGTGATCGGCGTCTCCGGGCCGACGCCCAGCTGCTTCAGGCTCGCCCAGTCAGCGTCGATATCCACGCCCGTGTTCTTGGCCAGATAGGCCAGGGCGTTCTCCAGCGGGACGCGGTTGAACTGCACCGGGACGATCTTGCCCTGCAGGGTGGCCATCGCCGAGCGGTTGGCCGGGCTCTCGTAATAGCCGCCAGCGCCAGTGCGCATCTGGGTCAGACGGGGCCAGTCGGTGGGATACTCGACGAGTTCGGTCGGCGGGATCATCGCCTCCTGCCCCTGCATGCGGAACGTGCGCATGTTCGACTGCATGCGGCGACCCTGCGTCTGGGCCTGCTTCATGATGATGATGTCGCCGATGATGTCGCGCAGCAGCAGGGCTGAGGGGTTGTTCGGGTCGATGAACAGCACCTGATTGGTGACTTCCAGGGCCTCGTCATACTTCTGCTCGCGCTGCAGAGCGCGGACACGCTCGATACCTTCGGAAACCTTCCGCTCACGATCGTTCCGCAGACGCTCCTTGGCCTTGGTGGCTTCGGCGGCGGCGGCAGTCTCCGCATCCTTGCGGCGCGTGACGGCCAGTTCATCGCGGCGGGCCTCGATGCGGCGCTGCAGGTCACGCAGGCGGGAGTTCATCGAATCGGCCTCGGCCTGGCTGAAGAACGACTTGGCGCGATCCAGCGAGAGCTGGCCGCTGCTGGCGAAGGCTGTGGCCTTGTCCGTGTCGCCGGCGGCGAGGGATGACTCGGCCTGGCTGACGGCGTTGTCGAACTCGGCCTGGGCCTTCTCGCGAACGATCGCGCTGTTCTGCAGGACGGTCTGCTCCAGCGTGCCGCCGGTGGCCGACTGCATGCGGACGCGGGCCTGAGCGAGGCGGCTCTCGGCGCGGGCGATCTCGCCGCTGTCGAGGTACTGACGCT
>JALOQT010000021.1 GCA_025453375.1 Phycisphaerales bacterium
CGGAACAAGCGCGTCGCCAGCGCATAGCCCCAGTCCTTGAACGCCCCCTCCGTGAACTTCATGATGTTGCCCTTGTGCACCAGCGTCAGGCTCTTGCGCTTCTCCTTGAGGGCATACTCGATCGCCGCGTGCACCAGCCGCTCCGTGCCCTGGCGGCTCACCGGCTTGAACCCGATCCCGCACTGCACGCTCGTCTCGGTTCCGTGCCCCACCGCATCCCGCCACCCCTGCGTCGCCGCCGCCGAACCGAACCGCACCTTGGCAAAGTCCTTCGGAAACTCGCGCTCCAGAAACGCCAGCACCTTCGCCGCCTCCGGCGTGCCCGCCGCCATCTCGATGCCCGCATAAATGTCCTCCGTGTTCTCACGGAAGATCACCATGTCACAATCCCCCGGCCGCTTGACCGGGCTGGGCACACCCTTGAACCACCGCACCGGCCGCAAACACACATACAAGTCCAGCATCTGACGCAGCGCCACATTCAGCGACCGAATCCCCCCGCCCACCGGCGTCGTCAGCGGGCCCTTGATCCCCACCAGATACTGCCGAAACGCCGCCAGCGTCTCATCCGGCAGCCAGTTGCCCGTCTTGTTGAACGCCTTCTCCCCCGCCAGCACCTCGCGCCAGTGAATCTTGCACCGACCCCCGCTGGCCTTCGCCACCGCCGCGTCCATCACCCGCACACTCGCCCGCCAGATGTCCGGCCCCGTCCCGTCACCCTCGATAAACGGCACGATCGGCTCGCTCGGCACCACCAGCCGCCCATCACGCATCGTCATCGCCGACCCGTTGCCCTGGCTCATCTCGTGCTCCTGTCGTTCCTGCACACTCCGCACCATCCAACACACACCCCACAATCCCCGCACCAACAAGCGTACCCACCTCACCCTCCGCACACGATACATTGTCCCTCATGCCCTCCGCCCCGCTCGAGCTCGCCGCTGACGCGCACATCCCCTGGCTCTACGCCCTGGGCATCACCCTCACCATCGTCTCGGCCATCGCTATCGCCGGCTGGCTCCTGGCCCGACGACGCTACCACGACCTCCAGGCCGAAAAGGCCCGCAGCGAAGAACGCTTCGCACTTGTCGCCGACGCCCTCCCAGGCACCCTCTACTCCTACACCGTCTTCAGCGACGGCAGCCGGCGCATGGAATACGTCTCCAGCCAGCTCGACCAGTGGGCCCAGCGCTTCCCCGCCATGGCCGCACTCCTCCCCCTCCGCCCCGGCGCCGCCAACGCGCTGATGGACCCCGCCGTCGCCGCCGAAGCCAGACGCCTCGCCCTCGACGCCATCCACCCAGACGACCTCCCCACCTATCGCGTCGCCATCCAAAATGCCCGCGACACCTTCACGCGCTTCACCGCCGAATACCGCCTCAAAGACGTCCAAGGCGTCTACCGCTGGCTCTACACCACCGCCAACCCCCGGCGCATCCCCAACGGCATCACCTGGGAAGCACTCACCCTCGACATCGACACCGAACGCACCCTCCGCGAAGCCGCCACACAATCCGAAGCACGCTTCCGACGACTCATCGAAGCCGCACCCTTCACCGCCATCCAGTTCTACGACCGCCAAGGCCACGTCACCCTCTGGAATGACGCCAGCGAAAAGATGTACGGCTGGACCCGACAGCAAGCCCTCGGCAAGTCCATCGGAACACTCATGCTCAACACCGCCCAGGCCGCCGAGTTCCAACTCGAGCTCGACCGTCTCGCCGCCGGCGGCATCCCGGGCCAGCCCGTCGAGCTCCCCTACCGCACCGCCTCCGGCAGCGTCGGCACACTCATCTCCTCCATCTTCGCCCTCCCCACCGCCGACGCCTCACCACCCACCGAGTTCGCCTGCATGGACCTGGACATCACCCCCATGGCCCAGGCCATCGAAACACGAAACAAAGTCCAGGATCAGCTCGCCCTCACACTCGAAGCCTCCCACACCGGCACCTGGCGCGTCAACATCGCCGACGACACCGTCATCGCCGACGAAACCGTCATCGCCCTCTTCGGCCTCACCGATCGCATCAAGCCCAACACCCCGACACCCAACGCCCAGTTCTTCGCCACCATCGCCTCCGAAGACCTCCCAGCCATCCGCCGCGCCTGGGATGACGCCATCGCCGGCCCAGGCCCATACGCCGTGCAATTCCGCACACGCTTTGGCACCACCGAACGCTGGATCAGCGGCCGCGGCCGCGTCATCCGCAACGCCAGCGGCCACCCCGTCGAGGTCGTGGGTGTCTCAGTCGACATCACCGACCTCAAACTCGCCGAAGCCCAGAGGCAGCAGGCCCTGATCACCCTCGAACGCGCCAAGCGGCTCGAAGCCCTGGGCATGCTCGCCGCCGGCGTCGCCCACGACTTCAACAACATCCTCACCAGCATCGCCGGCAACGCCGCCCTCGCCCGCCAAGCCACCGTACCCAGCCTCGCCTCCCACCACCTCGACCTCATCGAGCACGCCGCCCACCAGGCCGGCACCCTCACCAACCAACTCCTCCGCCAATCCGCCGACGCGCCCGCCGCCCCACTCACCCCCGCCACCTGCGACACCATCCTGCACGAATGTGTCGACGTCGCCCGCACCACCATCGGCCGCCCAGTCGCCGTCCGCATCACCCTCGCCCAGGACGCGCCACCCATCGCCGCCCTCCCGGCCGACTTCCGCCAGATCGCCCTCAACCTCATCATCAACGCCAACGAAGCCGCCCGCCAGGCCGGCCCCGACGCCGACATCCGCATCGACTACACCCTCGTCCAGTTTGATCACCCGCGCGTCACCACCGGTCTCCACGCCGTCACCCTCGCCCCCGGTCGCTACGCCGCCCTCCAGGTCAGCGACACAGGCGTCGGCATGGATGAGCCCACACGCCAGCGAATCTTCGAACCCTTCTTCTCCACCAAGACCTCCGGCCGAGGTCTCGGCCTCTCCGTCGTCGCCGCCATCGTTCACAAGCTCGGCGGCACCATCGACGTCGCCTCCACCCCGGGCCAAGGCACCACCTTCCGCGTCCTCCTCCCCGCCGCCAGCGCCGCACAGCCCCTCCCCGCCCCAGCCCCCCCCATCCCCGCCCCGCCCCAACCCGCCCTCGCACCCACACGCGTGCTCATCGTCGATGACGACGACCTCGTCCGCGACGTCATCACCCGCGCCCTGAAACAGGCCGGCTTCGAACTGATCGTCTGCAACTCAGGCGTCAGCGCCATCAACACCCTCCGCGCCGCCCACCCCGCCTCCACGCCCCACGCCGCACTCATCGATCTCTCCATGCCCGAACTCAACGGCATCGACACCCTCCACGCCCTCCGCAAACTCCAGCCGGGCCTCCCCGCCGCCATCGTCTCCGGCTACCTCGACCCCGATACCAAACGCCAGCTCGAAACCCTCAAACACACCACCTTCCTCCCCAAACCCTTCCGCCTCACCGACCTCCCCGCCATCATCGCCCGCCTGACCACACCCACCGCCGCACAATGAAAAACGGCCCCGCAGCGCACGCTGCAGGGCCGATTCGCCTTCGTCATCACACTCGCACACACCGATCAATCAAACATGTTCGTCACCGAAGGCAGCTCCGCCCGGCGCAGCACAATCGTCGTCTCGACGCGGAAGTTGCTCTGGCTCGTCCGACGCTCGGCGTGGAAAATCTTCAGGTCATACTCGCGCCCATCCTCCAGCCAGTCCAGACGGTCAATCTCCACCGTCTGCTCACGCCGCGGATGCAGCCCGCCCAGGTCCAGAATCAGACGCCCATCGATATACACCCACACGTCGTCATCGCCACGGAACGTAAAGATGTGGCCCTTGCCCTTCTCATACGTGAACTTCGTCTCGATCTGCGTCGTGAAGTGGAAGTTCTTCCCCCACCCTTGATAGTTCCCGAAGAGCTCGCCATTGATCGGGAAGAACCCGCCGCGAGACTTGTACAGCGGGTCGGTCTCCGAATCGAACACATACTGATTCGTCCCCGGCACACGATTGAACGTCAGCGGGACCATCGTGCTCATGTTCACGCCCGGCACATCGCGATACCACTGTGAAAACCGCTCAGCGCTCGTCAGCTGATGGGACGTGCCATGCCGGCCGTTGATCCCCGGCTCCTCATTGCCCGCCGTGTCCTTCGCCAGCGCCATGATGAATGAGAGCTGCTTGGACTCAGACTTCTTATCGTCATTATCATCCTTGTCACCCTTGCCCCCGCGCGTCCCGCCATTGGGCTTGTCATTCCCCCCGCCCTTGTCCTTGTCATCATCATCCGCAAACTTCCAACCCTTGCCCTTGGCCACATTCAGCCACACATCCCCATCCTTGTCCCCAACCCGCACTGCCCGCGGCTTGCCGAAGTGTTTGCGATTGATCGCACGCCCCTGATCGTCACGCCACTCCGTGCTGATCACCGCGCCATGCGTCGAGCGAAACACCGGCAGCCCGTTGGCCCCCAGTTTCTCCTCCACCAGGTCCGCCGTGATGAACGGATTCGTGAACTTCTCAAAGTCCGGATGACCGCCAGTCTCGTTGCTCCCGCGGAAGTCACGAATCACCGCGTTCAGCGTCATCGTCTCGGCCAGCACACCCTTGTACGGGTCCGCCGACGCCACACCAGCCAGCACCGTCAAACCCGCCACCATCGTCATCATGCGTGTGTTCATAGATCAGACCTCCATTCGGTCCGTCGGCAGTTTCCCGCACCCGCATCATGTCCACGGCTTACATCATCGCCGACCATGACGCCTGCGACCGCCAACACCGCGCTCCAAACGTCCCAAAACCAAAAGCGGGCCCGAGCCTTCATTCAGGCCCGTCCCGCTGATCTACTCCCGCCACGCAACACATACGCATCACCCGGGCCCGCCCGACGCCGATGCACCCGCATCGCCCCGTCAGACGCCCGACCAACACACCCCCACCAGCCCCAGCGGACCCCAACGCCAGTCCATCAATCAAACAGGTTCGTCACGCTGGGCAGATCCGCCGTCCGCAGTTCCAGCGTCGTGTCAATCCGCATGTTGCTCTCGGTGTAGTGCCGCTCGGCGAAGAACAACTTCAGTTCATACTCCTGCCCATCGGCCAGCCACTGGCACTTGTCCAGGTCAATCGTCTGGCTGATCGCCCCGTGCACGCCGCCAAGGTCAATCACCTTCTTGCCGCCGACATACACCCACACATCATCGTCACCCGTGAACGTGAACACCTGTCCCGTCCCGCGACGATACGTAAACCGCGTCGCCAGTTCATACGTGAAGTGATAGTTCCGCCCATACTGCGCGTTGTTGCCCCAGCCCTCCCCGTTGATCGGGAAGAACCCGCTCCGGCTGCGATACATCGGATCATCGCGATCGTTGAACGTATAGACGTTCGAGTTCTCCTGACGACGCAGCGTGATCGGCACCGGGATCGACACATTCACCCCGGGCGTATCGCGGAACCACTGCGCAAAATTCTCCGGCGTCGTCATCGCCCCGCCCGCCGTGCTCTGCGTCGCGCCCGTCGCCCGACGCGCATTGTCCGTCCGCGTCATCGACGACTCATCATCACCCGGGATCATCGGCATGATGTTCCGGCCCTGCTCATCGGTCGCCTGACGCGTCACCAGGAAGCCCGTCGTGTTGAACACCGGCTTGCCATCCTCCCCCAGCGTGTTCCGCGCCTGGCCCACATACATGCCAAACCCGTTCGTCGGCCGACGCTGGAAGTCCGGATGCCCGCCGCTGTCACTCCCGCGGAAGTCCCGCGCAATCCCGACCAGCGTGATCGTCTCCGGCAGCACCGGCGCCGCCGTATCACTCGCCTCCAGGTCCCACTCGTCATTGCTCCGCCGCCCAAACCCGAACCCCACGCCATTCCCGGCGTTGTTCGTCTCACGCGTCGCCTCGTGCTGCGCACGCCCAGTCGACCCGTTCGGGCTGGCCATCGCCGTCCCGCACAGCCCGATCAACATCGCCCCACCCACGGCACCCACCGTCCCAACCTTCAAGAAATTCATCCGCATCATGGTGACGCTCCTTAGTGCCTCATCCGCGCCCGCAAGCCGCGCGACGCGACACTTCAGTCTGCAATCCACCACCCGCCCACGCCAGCACTTCACCCAATCTCCCAGTCCGCCTGCGACGACCGAGAACACCCGCCAATCTTTCCAGAAACACCCCCCAACCTCGCCGAAATACTCCCACCGCCGAGCCTCCGTACACCTCGGCCCCATCCCACCCAATCAGCCACGCCCACGCAGGCCACCACGCCCGCACGCCCCACACCAGAAAGAGAGCACTCGATGGATCGCTTCGATATCCGCGGCGGAAACCGCCTCGCCGGACGACTCACCGTCAAAGGCAGCAAAAACGCCGCCCTCCCACTCCTCGCCGCCGCACTCCTGACCGACGAACTCGTCACCCTCCGCGACGTCCCGGACCTCGCCGACATCCGCTCGATGTTCAAGCTCCTCACCGAGCTCGGCTGCCAGGTCGACTACACACCCCCCACCGACCCAGACGCCGCCGGCGGCGTCGTCCGCATCCAGGTCACCAACCCCGAAATCTCCCACGCGCGATACGAAATCGTCCGAACCATGCGCGCCAGCATCTGCACCCTCGGCCCCATGGTCGCCAAACGCGGCTCCGCCCGAATCAGCCTCCCCGGCGGCTGCGCCATCGGCGAACGACCCGTCGACCTCCACCTCCGCGGCCTCCGCGCCCTCGGTGCCGTCATCGACCTGGACTCCGGCGACATCCACGCCCGCACACCCAAGGCCCACCTCAAGCCCGGCCGCCTCCGCGCCAGCCGCGTCTTCCTCGGCGGCCCCTTCGGCTCAACCGTCCTGGGCACCGCCAACGTCATGTGCGCCGCCGCCCTCGCCGACGGCACCACCATCATCGAGTGCGCCGCCTGCGAGCCCGAAATCGTCGACCTCGCCAACATGCTCACCGCCATGGGCGCACGCATCAGCGGCGCAGGCTCACCACGCATCACCATCACCGGCGTCGAAAAACTCAGAGGCGTCGACCACACCATCATCCCCGACCGCATCGAAGCCGGCACCTACATGTGCGCCGCACTCATCACCGGCGGCGACATCACCCTCGACAACTGCCCCGCCGACGCACTCATGGCCCACATCGACCGCCTCGAGCACGCCGGCGCACACATCCACGTCGACCACGCACTCGACCCCATGCGCACCGTCGCCCGAATCACCGGCCCCGGCCCCCGCGGCATCCAGCCCATCGAAGTCACCACCCAGCCACACCCAGGCTTCCCCACCGACCTCCAGGCCCAGCTCATGGCCGTCCTCACCCTCGCCGACGGCAACAGCGTCATCACCGAACGCATCTTCACCGAACGCTTCCTCCACGTCGCCGAACTCAGCCGCATGGGCGCCAGCATCTTCCGCCAGGGCCCCACCGTCATCGTCTCCGGCGTCCGACGCCTCGTCGGCGCACCCGTCATGGCCTCGGACCTCCGCGCCAGCGCCTGCCTCGTCCTGGCCGGCCTCGCCGCCGAAGGCACCACCATCGTCAACCGAATCTATCACCTCGACCGCGGCTACGAACGCATGGAAGACCGCCTCCGCGCCCTCGGCGCCGACATCACCCGCGCCAGCGAAAAGGATGAGGCGACGACCAACACCCCCGCCGCCGTCGTCGCCTAAACCCACCCCCCACGCGGCGGACACCCACACCCCACAACGCCTCCCCCCCCGGGGAGGCGTTTGTCATTCCACCCGCGTGGAGCTGGTTTTCAACCTGCCCAGACATGCCGAGACACGCCCGCCGCAACCCCTTCTCCCGCCCCGCGGGAGAAGGTGCCAAGCGAGCGTCCAGCGAGCGAAGGCGGATGAGGGTGCATCTGCCTCTTCTCGCCACTCATCGCTCCCCCCTCTACCCTCCCCCACCATGATGTCCAAAGACATCAACCTCCCCATCACCCGCCGCCCAGTCTTCCCAGACCGCTGCCCCATCTGCGAGAAGCCGGGCATCAACGACGTCATCCGCCTCTCCGGCGGCCGCGGCATCCTCGGCTGGTTCGCCCCCCGCATCGCCGGCCGCCACATCGACGTCGCCATCCCCGCCCACACCTCCTGCCGACGAACCTTCACCCTCCTCCGCCAACTCCAGGCCATCGTCGACATCGTCGCCGTCTTCGTCATCATCCTCACCGCCCTCATGCTCCTCCGCCTCCTCGCCCCAGGCCTCACCCAACCCTGGCGCTCCATCATCGCCCTCGCCCTCGGCTTCGGCTACATGCTCCTCCGCGGCATCTGGACCGCACTCATCCGCCCACCCCACGTCGACATCACCGTCTACAACACCACCATCACCTACGAATTCCGCAGCCGCCCATACGCCGCCGAATTCGCCACACTCAACCCCACCAACTCCCCCTGACCCACACGCAAGCCCCCGCCTGGGGCAGGTTTCCACCGGCCCAGAAACCAAGCCATCACCAACCCACCCGCGCACACGATGCCGAGCAACTTGAAAACCTGCTCCACGCCGCTGGTGAGTCTGTCGCCTCACCCCAGCCACACCCTCACCCCACCCTCACCCGCGCCCACCCCAACCGCGCCGCCGCGAAGCCAACACATCCCAGGCACAGCGGCCAGACGATGACGTGGCCAAACGTCATCGCAACGTACCCCGACGTCGCCCCCAGAAGTGACCTCGCGGGGGTCAGGCCAAGCACAACAAACAGCAGAACGGACACCGAAAACGCCACGATCGCGCTCCATCGCAGGAACGAATCGGCTGCCCTTCGGCCCGTGTCCCACAAGTGCAGCAACCAACCGCAATACACCGCCGAGAGAATCACCACAGCAACCAGCCCCGCCTTCAACACAAATTCAACCTCCTCTGACGACCTTGTCTGCGGTGTTCCAGTAGCCCGAAAGTACTGAGAGATGGCAATCATAAGGGCGGCTGAAACAGTCCCCACTATGCACATGAGCACACAAGCCCACGTTCGCCAGCGAGCCAGTCCAACCAGCGGCCACGCCAGCAGCAGCACGCACACTGGCATCAAGTAACCGATCCACTCGCGTATCTCCGACCTCGCGGTGGGCGCCTGAGCGGCGGCGAGATTTCCCAGCGATTGAATTGCCTCGATAAACACCGAGATGCCAAGAGCCCCCT
>JALOQT010000022.1 GCA_025453375.1 Phycisphaerales bacterium
TCAGCGCACATGGCGGGCAGGACGACGCCCGGCTGACGGCGATGGCGATTGCGGCGGATCGGGCGTTGCTGGCCGCGCGGCTGCTGAGCCTTGATGCCGACGGCGTCGCCGGTGGGCTGGTCATCGAGACGCCCCTGCTGGAACTGACCGATGCGGAACTGATCGACCTGGCGGGCGACATCGACGCGCCGATCGGCCTGGCCCTGCGCGAACCGACCGAGGCGACGACCTCTTCGACACCCCCCACCACTGCTCACGCCGCGGCGGCGTCGCAGCGCCACCGGTTTGCCAGGCTCGTCGCGCAGGCGGGTCTGGTCGGGCCGGTGGCCAAGGTGTGAGATGTGACCGTTGTCCCCTCACCGACGCCCGCTCGCCAGCCCGCTCATCCACGGCGGAGGGCCCATCGGCGGGGTATGCTCGGACGCTTCGCCCGACACGGACTGCGGTGGCTGTTTGGTGCGGCCGGTGGATCGGCCGGAGTGAACGCAGGTGGTGCTGAGGTGTGTCTGAGGCTGGAGCGTGTTGGTGGTTGTTTGCTCACGGAGGAGCCGTGCCTTTTTCATCTGACAGTGCTGCTCGATCATCGGCCTTGCCCATGAGTGGATCTGCTGGACAGTCCGGACCGTCTGCCGCCGCCCCGCTGTCGACCAGCCAGCGCGATGGCGACATCGCCCAGCCGCTGCGGGCGACGGTGGTGCAGAAGTTCGGCGGGACGTCAGTGAGTGACGCGGCGAAGCTGCGACAGTCCGCCACGCACGCGCTGACGGCGCGGGCCGCGGGCCGACGCGTCGTCATGGTCGTCAGTGCGATGGGGCACACAACTGACGAACTGCTGGACCTGGTTGGCACGCTCGACAGCGTGCACGGCGCGAGTGCGATGGCGATGACCGATGACGCCGCGGCCCGCTCGACGGACAATCGAGCCGCAGAGAAGCGCGAGATGGACCAACTGCTGGCCACGGGTGAGCAGGTCGCCTGCAGCATGATGGCCATGACGCTGCGCCGCATGGGCCAACCGGCGATGAGCCTGACCGGCGCGCAGGCCGGCATCCGCACCGATCACGTCCACGGGCGGGCGAGCATCAAGCTCGTTGCGGCCGATCGCATCGAGGCGATGCTCGACGGCGGGACGGTGCCGGTCGTCTGCGGGTTTCAGGGCGTGACTGATGAGGGCGACATCACGACCCTCGGCCGCGGCGGGAGTGATACGACGGCCGTCGCGCTGGCGGCGCGGCTGGAGGCGGAGTGCGAAATCTACAAGGACGTTGATGGCGTCTTCACTGCTGACCCGCGCATCGTGCCCGAGGCGCGTTTGCGGCCGGTGGTGCTGTATGAGGAGATGCTCGAGGCGGCGAGCCTCGGCTCACAGGTGATTCACCCACGCGCCGTTGAACTGGCGCGGAAGTTCAATGTCCCGGTGCGCGTGCTGCACAGCCAGCGCGATGGCGGGCAGGACAAAGCCGGCCGCGCGACGCGCGGGACGGTCGTCCTCAGCGAGGAGCGATTCATGGAAGCGCGGGTTGTGTCGAGTGTGGTCCTCAAGCCGGGCGTCGGGCGAGTGAGCCTGCGCGGGCTGGTGAACGTCGCCGGTGTGCAGGCGCGGGTCTTTGGCCCGATCGCCGCGGCACACATCCCAGTCGACGACATCATCCAGGAAGATGACGGCCCGGGCACGATCAACCTGACCTTCACGCTGGACAAGAGCGACTTGCCCGAAGTGCAGGGCTTGCTGCAGAGCATCGCACGCGAGGTCGGCGCCCAGAGCCTGCGGGCCGATGGCGGGCTGTGCACAGTCTCGGCGGTGGGCGCCGGGATGCGGACCAGTTCGGGTGTGGCGGCGATGATGTTCAAGGCGCTGGCGGACGAGAAAATCGTTGTCGAGAACATCACCACCAGCGAGATTCGCATCAGCGCCGTCGTGCGCGAGGCCGATGGGCCGCGCGCTGTGCGCTGCGTGCATCGCGCCTTTGGCCTGCACTCGCCCGAGGCTGAGGCGCAAGCGACCGCGCTGCTGAGCGGCCGTCTGGCCGAGCGAACGACTGAGATCAAGCCCGGTGCACACCTGACGTCGTCGGCAGGCGAGCAGGCGTGAACCCACGTGCTGCTGGCGAACTGGTGTTTCTGGGCGCCGTGTGGGGCGCTTCGTACCTCTTTACGCCGATCGCCGGGCCGGAGTTTGGCGTCATCACGCTGGTGGGCCTGCGGATTCTCATTGCGGGGGTGATCCTGCTGCCGCTGTTGCGCCGGGCCGGGCAGGTGGCGATTGTGCGTCAGCATTGGCTGAGCATTCTCGTCGCGGGGCTGCTCAATACGGGCGTGCCGTTCTTGCTGCTGGCATATGCCGCGGTGCATGCGGGGGGTGGGCTGGCGAGCATTTTGAACTCGACGGCGGCGCTCTTCGGCGCGGGCATCGCCTGGGCGTGGCTTGGCCGAAGGCTCACGCTGCTGCAAGTCAGCGGGCTGCTGATGGGCGTGGCGGGGGTGACGCTGCTGGTGTGGGATGAACTGACGATCAAGTCTCGCGCTAGCACCGGCGCGGGCGTGGGCATCAGTGTGTGGGCATCGATCGTCCCCGTGCTGGCCGGCCTGCTCGGCGCGGCGTGCTATGGCTTTACGACCAACTTCACCGAGAAGTACCTCAAGGCCGTGCCCTCCGCGACGCTGACGGCGTCGAGCCAGGTCGCCGTCGGGCTGCTGATGCTGCCGCTGACGATCGCCTTCTGGCCATCGCAGATGCCCTCGATGCTGGCCTGGGGCAGTGCGGCGGCGCTGGGCATCGTGTGCACGGGCATCGCGTTTATCGTGTTCTACAACGTCATGAGCCGCATCGGCGGGCACAAGGCGATGACCGTGGCGTTTCTGATCCCGATGTTCGGAGTGTTCTGGAACTGGCTGTTTCGCAGCGAGCCAGTGACGTGGATCATGGCCGGGGGCGGGGCGATGGTCATCCTCGGTCTGGCCTGCACGCTGGGCTTCATCGGCCCGCGTCGGGCGGCATAGGACTGGCGGGGGCGGCGGGGGCAGCAGGCGGCGCAGGGGGCGCGGGCGGCGTGGCGAGTTTCCAGTCCTCGATGCTCATCGCCCAGCGCTTCGTGCCGTCGCGGCTGCTGTGCTCATAGACGCGCCCCTGCGCGATGATGCGCTGGCCCACGCCCTCGGCCAGCGAGCGGTGCCCGTTGAAGGACGGCACAAACAGCTCGCGATCGGCCAGTTTCAGCACGAACGCACGCCGCTGCGGATTCTCCGACGCGCCATCGGCGGCAGTGATCTCGCCGAGCAGCAGCGCTCGGCGTGACTCGCCGGCTTTCAGTTCGCCGATCGTCGTCGCGGGGGTCAGCAGCGTGGTCCGCTCGGCGTCGTCAGCCGCCGGCCGCTGGGCGGCGCTGAAGGCGTCGAACTTCTGGAAGTCGTCGATGTCCTTCTGCGTGATCGTGCTGGCGGCCCAGGCGCTGGCGTAATACGCCGCGAGCATGTTGGCGCCTTCGTTGAGCTGGCGGGTGATGAAGATCTTGCCCGCCTCGCGATCCAGATCGCCATCCTTCTCGAGTTTGTAGAGCGGCTCGACCTGCTCATTGCTCCGGCGGATGTACGCGATCGTCGCCGGCCAGGGTGAATTGCCATCGACCGTCGCGGAGTATGTCTGCGTGGGCTTGAGGGTGTGATAGTCCAGCCCGTGGCGGAAGAGCACGCCGCCGTCGATGTAGGCGTGGAACGTCTTGGCCTCGGTGTAGCCCTGGGGGTTGTCGCCGACCCAGCCGTTGAAGTGCTTGGTGGTGTGCAGCGGCTGGGCCGTGTCGCCGACAAAGTGGCTCAGCACGCCCATCGTAAAGGTGATGTTGGCCTCGGTCTGACGAACCTGCTCGGCGCGGGCGGGGTCATTCAGCGCGGCGAGCGTGCGCCAGGTCTTGAAATGGCTGATGAGTTTGGCGTGATGCTCGCAGATCGCGTGCATCACGAAGCCCGGCCACTCCTGATCGCCCGCCGGGTCGAGCCGTTCGTTGTAGGGCTTGTGCGTTTCATCCGGCCCGGCTGGGTGAATGTGCCGGGCGACGCTCATGTCGCGCACGAATCGCATACGCAGGGGGCTGACGGTTTCGAGGGTGAGGCCGAAGGCGTCGAGGTCCTCGATATCCATGAAGTGATCGGGGGCGTTTTCGTGTCGCAAGATCGGCGAGGCGACGCCGCGCCAGCGGTCCGGCTCGGCGGACTGCCAGGCGATGCCATCACGCACGCCCGGCTGCTTCAGGAAAGCAGGGGCATCAGCAGGCAGCCCATCCAGCGCCAGCCACGTGATCGCCCGATGCCCCACTGCGTCCCACGCCGCCGCCGGTGCGCTCAGGCCCGCCGCCAATACCGCTGCCAAAGCTCCACTCGCAATTAGCTTCATGCCCGCAGCGTACCAACTTAGATCGACGATCGTCACGAACGCACGAATGAAATCGTCGATATACTCAATCACCGGCCGGGTTTCGGTCGGTCGGGGCATGCACCCGGTGGCTCGTGCAGTGACTTCTCTTTCCCAAGGACACCTATGCGTAGTGCGATGACGGCGACGATGCTGGCGGCTGGTCTGTGCCTCTCACTCTCCAGCGTGCTGCCGATGGCGCACGCCGGCGCGGCTGCGGCTCGCGCGGAGGCCAAGGCCGATGCGGCCAACCCGATGGCCGACGTCATCGCCCAGCGGGCGGCGGCGCTGGTGACGGTCAAGTTCGTCATGGTCGCTGGCGAGAACGAGCGCGAGTCAGAAGCTGGCGGCATCGTCATCGACCCCAGCGGCCTGATCCTCGTCAGCAACTTTGAAATGGGCGGCGCGCCGCGCGGCCGCGAATCGGCCCAGGCCAAGGACATCAAGATTCTCATCGGTGACGACACCCAGGGCCTCGATGCGAAGGTAATCGGGCGTGATAGCGAACTGGAACTGGCGTGGATTCAGCTCGACAAGGCCCCGGAGAAGCCCCTCGCGTCGATCACCCTGCCGGCCAGCGGCGCCGCGGCGGCGAAGGTGATGCCCGGCCAAACGCTCATCGGCCTGGACCGGATGAACAAGTACTTTGACCGCACCGTCGTCGGCTTCAAGGTCGATGTTGGCGGCGTGACGCGCAAGCCGCGCGACCTGATCGTGCCCAGCGGCGGGAACATCGCGTGGATCGGCCTGCCGATGTTCACGACCGATGCGACGTTCGCGGGTGTGTCAGTCGTGCAGATGATCGGCGGCGATGATGAGGACATGGACATGCGCTCGGTCGGCCGCGTCAGCGGGTTTGATCGTGCGTTCAAGATTCTGCCCGCCACGACGATCGCCGAGGCGACGACGCGCGCCGTCGAGGCCCACAAGGCCGGCAAGAACCTCGGCGCCGAGGAGCCCAAGAAGCCCGCCGACAAGCCCGCAGATGCGCCGGCCGATGACATGTCAGGCGACAAGCCGAGCGAACCCAAGCCGTGAGAACTTCGGTTGGTGGATCGAAGGGATGAAGGGATCGAGGGAAAAGGGATGAGGGATCGAGACGTCACGACCTCAAGCACGGCCAACACGCCGTGCTTTTTTCATGCGCACTGCGCTCACGCCGTCGTTCGAGGCTCATCCACTGTGTCACTGTGTCACTGTGTCACTGTGTCACTGTGTCACTGTGTCACTGTGCCACTGTGCCACTGTGCCTCTGCACGTTACCCCAGCCGCTTGGCCTCGTGCCGGACGATGTTGCCGGACTGCAGGTAGATCAGGTCCTCGGCGATGTTCTTCATCAGGTCGCCGACGCGCTCCAGCTCGCGGGCGCAGCGGTGCATGTGCAGCATGGCGGCTTTGGTGTTGCGGTCGTGCGTCATCAGGTTGACACACTCGTCAAACACCGCCTTCTCCAGCGAGTCGAGCGTCTTGTCCTTGACGACCACTTCGCGGGCCTGCTCGACGCTTTCCTGGGCCAGGGCCGTCAGCAGCGCGTGGCACGTCATCGGCACGCGCTGGGCCAGTTCGACCAGCGGCGTCGGCAGCGGGGGCACCGGGGCGAGCTTCTTGAGCTTCACCACCTGCTTGCTGATGCCCGTCGCATGGTCGGCCACACGCTCAATATCACTGTTGACCTTCAGCAGCATGGTGATGTGGCGAAAGTCCTTGGCGAATGGGTGAAACAGGGCCAGGACGCGGAAGCACTCTTCCTCGATGTGCACCTCGTCACGGTCGATCTCATCATCGCGCGAGATGACCACGCGGGCCATCGTCTCATCGCCTTTGATCAGCGCCTCGGCCGCCTGCTCGACCATGCCGACAGCCGTCGCCGCCTCGGCCATGACCATCTCCTTGAGCGTGCGAATCTCTCGCTCGATGGAAATCTGGCTGGCGCGGGGGGCGCTCGGGTTCAGCGGGGGCACGTCACTGGGAAAGTTGCTCGGGTTGCTCGACATCGTGACACGCTCCTGCAGACGCTGAACCTTGCCCGCATCCATCCTCAGCCCAGGCTCACAACCTGTGGACAGGCTGGGTGCTGGAAGCGGGGGTAACTCCCCGGGGGGGCCGGGGGTAACTCCCATGATACACGCATTGCACGCAATCCATGCGCGAAAGTTCTGACCGGTCGGGTTTCACACGGGAGCCACACCCAGCCGATCGGCAACTCTTACGCATTCGACGCCTCCGCCCTGGCGGACGCAGCAACTTCGCACCCCCTTCTGCTGGTAAACCGGCGCGACAGCCGAGTATGCTCCTGCCATGAGCACCTCAGGGATCGGGGTCAACGCGTCGATGTCTCCCGGAGCCGCGGCACTGCTAGCCCGGACCTACGGCCTCCGCACCCAACCCGCATCCCCCAGCAAGGCGACACCTCAAGCCATTCCCGCCGCGTCAGTCAGCAAGACCACGCAGGCCGCCCAGCCGGGCGTCATCGCCCGCGTTCAGAGCGCCGTCTCCCCCGAGCAAATCCGCGCCACGCAGGCCGCCGCCGCGGCGCGTCCCAAGACCAACGCCCTCGTCGGCGCGCTGGTTCCCGGGAAGGTTGACTTCAGCGGCGCTGAGCCGCGCCCGTCGATCGCGGCCCCATCGGCCGGCAACCCCGCTGCCGCCCGCGCTGCGATGCCCTTCTACTCACGCCCGACCGATCGCGTCGAAGTCGCGACGGTGCTGACGCTCGGCCGCTCGCTGGACGTCAAGGGCTGAGCATTCGCGTCTCGTCCCGCGCTGCCCCTCGCCTCCGCACGCGCGGGGCGATACCCTCCGGCCATGCCGATCATCGTCCTGCAGCACGCCGCCCACGAGGGCCCCGGTCGCCTTGGCCCCATCCTTCGCGATCACGCCCACGCCTTGGATATTCGCCGCCTCGACCTGCCCCTCGGCCCCGCGCCGATGCAGCGCGGCGTGCCGACCGACCTGGACGATGTTGACGCCGTGATCAGCCTCGGCGGGCCGATGAACGTCGGCGATGACCTGCCCTGGATGCAGGCCGAGTTGAACCTGCTCAAAGCCGCGCACGAAGCCCAGAAGCCCGTGCTGGGCATCTGCCTCGGCGCACAGATGATCGCCAAGGCCCTGGGCGGCGAAGTCGCCCCCATGACCGACCCAATCGGCGAAGCTGGCTTCTGCCCCGTCAACCAGACGCCCCCGGGCAACACCGACCGCATCCTCGCCGGCATCCCGTGGACGACCTGGCAATTCCAGGTGCACGGCCAGCAGATCACCAAGCTGCCCGATGGCGCGACGCTCCTGCAGACCAGCAAGGCCTGCAAGGTCCAGTGCTTCAGCATCGGTCTGCGGACCTACGCCTTCCAGTATCACTTCGAGAGCACCAAGGCCGACATCGACGCCTTCTGCAGCGATCGCTGGACGCAGGACCTGCTGACGCGCCTCGGCTCAAGCACGCAAGCCGTGCGTCAAAGCGTCGGCGAGCACTATGACACCTATCAGCGTCTGGGCGATCGCCTGACGGAGAACGTCGCGTCGTTCATGTTCCCGATCCGCAGCAAGCTCAAGGCATGACGATCACGCCGCCTTCTTGCTGTCATCACGCACGCGTGCCCGCAGGCACTGGCTGATGAGCTGGCGCAGCGGCTTGATCGATTCCTGAATGCTGCCCGTCGCATCGACGGAGATCATCGCCGCGTCGGCGCAGTCGCCGATCGGCTTGAACCCCAGCGCCGGGGCCGCACCCTTGATCTGGAAGCACAGTCGGCGCACGTCCGGCATGCTGTCAGCCGCGATCGCCTTGCTGAGCTTCTGGCTGAAGGCCTTGAGTTCCTCGATGAACTCAGGCACGAACTTCGACGTCGGATCATCCGGCTTCAGCGTGCTATACAAAGCGCCCGAGCCCTCGCCCGACGAGCCATCGAGCAGCAGGAATTCGCCGATGGCCTGGGTCAATTTGTCGGCCGTGATCGGCTTGGTGACGATCGCGTTGACTCGTGCGCCACGGGCATGGTCCTTCACGCACGCACGCGTGTCAGCCGTCACCATGATGATCGGCGTCTGCACGCCGGCATTGCGCAACTGATCGGCCAGCGCCGTGCCGGCGGTGTCCGGCAGGTCATTATCCAGCAGGATGATGTCAAACGACTCCTTGGCCCGCGCCATGGTCTCAGCGCCGGTCTCGACGCTGACGATGTTCATCCCCGTGTCCTTGAGATAGTGACGCACGAGCCGACGATCCATCGGCGAATCGTCAACGTGCAGCAGCGAACCGCTGAGCCGCGCCGGGTCGACGAACTCCAGCGTGAAGCGACCCTCCATCGGATCGACATCCAGGAAGTCGCGGACATTCACCGGCGTCTTGAACTTCAGGCCGACTTCGTGAATCAGGCCCTTGAAGTGCTTGCAGCGCATGACCACCGCATCAACCGCAATCTCCCCGCCGCGCGGCTGCGGCAGAAACACCACGCACGTCGTCCCCGCATGCACATAGGCCGAATGCAGGATCCCGACACCGTCACTCGACAGATTCCGCGCGGCGTATCGCAGGTTCGTCGTCGCGCCGCCGGGCTGACGCATCTCGATCCGCAGCGAGCCCTTGACGAAGTCCCAGCGGACGGTCCGACGCTTGAACTCACCCCCAGCCTGTGCATCGAGTTCCTTGTTCAGCGCTGCGACATCGCTCTCGCGAAGCCGAACGGTATTCGCCGGGGCGTTTCCGGCAGAGGGCTT
>JALOQT010000364.1 GCA_025453375.1 Phycisphaerales bacterium
GCATACGGTCAGTCATGAGTGTTCTGCTGACGGCTCGGGAACTTGAGAAGCACTTTGCTGATCGCACGCTGTTTGTCGGCGTGTCGATGTCGATTCGCGAGGGGGAGCGTGTCGCACTGATCGGCCCCAACGGCGCGGGCAAGAGCACGCTCCTGAAGATCATCGCCGGGCTGGAGGACACCGACTCGGGCACCATCACACCCCGGCGCGGGATGCGGGCGGCGTATGTCGCCCAGCAGGATGAGTTCCCGGAAGGCGCAACCGTGCGCTCGGCGATCGTCACCCGCCTGGCGGCGCTGGCCAAGCGTGGCCTGCTGCCGCATCTGCATGATGTCCACGAGATGGAACTGGCGGCGGAGATGACCCTCGCCCGCATCGGCCTGGATGACCAGCGCAGCGATGGCAGCAGCCTGTGGGACACACCCTGCACCGAACTGAGCGGCGGGCAACGCAAGCGCGTCAGCATCGCGCGAGCGTTGGCGCAAGAGCCTGACCTGCTGATGCTCGACGAGCCGACGAACCACCTGGATGTCGAAGGCATCACGTGGCTGGAGGACACACTCAGTGCCGGGTGGAACGGCTCGTCGATGGCGTCGATCATCGTGACGCACGACCGTGCGTTTCTCGAGCGGGCGGCGACGCGGATCGTCGAACTCAGCCGTGCGTATCCCGAGGGCACCTTCAGTGTCGAAGGCGGCTATGGCGAGTTCCTGCGTCGCAAGACTGAGTTCCTCGAAGGGCAGGCCAAGCAGGAGGCAGCGCTCTCGGCCCAGGTCAAGGAGGACCTTCGCTGGCTCAGCCGCGGGGCCAAGGCACGCCGGACCAAGAGCAAGAGCCGCATCGATGCCAGTTATGACCGGATGGACGAACTGGCCGAACTGAAGATGCGCAACGCGCCGGCCAAAGCCGCGCGGATCGATTTCACCGCGACTGATCGCCAGAGCCAGAAACTGCTGCTCGGTCGCGGCCTGAGCAAGTCACTCGGCGGCAAGACGCTCTTTTCGAATCTCGATGTGCTGCTCTCGCCGGGCATGAAGCTCGGCCTGCTCGGGCCCAACGGCGCGGGCAAGAGCACGCTCATCCGCATCCTCACCGGCGAGATCGACAGCGACCCGCCGACCGACGAAATGCTGCGCGAGGATCGCCAGATGCAGGACGCGGGCCTGCTGCCGCACGGCATGCCGCCGCTGGGCACCGTGCAGCGGGCGGAGAAACTCCGCACCGTCGTCTTCAGCCAGCACCGCTCAGAACTGGACCCGGACAGCACGCTGGGCGAAGCCCTCTCACCGACGGACGCGGTGATCTATCGCGGGCGCACCCTGCACATCGCCACGTGGGCGCAGACGTTCCTGTTCGCCAAAGACCAGTTGCGTGGACGGATCAAGGCCCTCTCAGGCGGCGAGCTGGCGCGCGTGCACATCGCACGGCTCATGCTCGAACCGGCCGACGTGCTGATCCTCGACGAACCGACCAACGACCTGGACCTGGCCAGCCTCGACGTGCTGGAAGAGAGCCTCGAAGAATTCCCCGGCGCGATCGTGCTGGTGACGCACGATCGAGCGATGCTCGATCGACTCGCGACGAAGGTGCTCGCCCTCGACGGCCGCGGCAACGGGCGGTACTACGCCGACTTCGGCCAGTGGGAACGCCTGCACGAACGCATCGAGGCCGAAGCCGCGCGACAGGGCGTCACGCCGGCGACAACGTGGGCCGCCGCACCGGCAGCGTCGATCGCCAGCGCACCCCCCACTGCCGCTGCCCCCGCCGCGCCGAAGAAGAAACTTTCGTGGAAGGAGCAGCAGGAACTGGCCGGCATGGAGAAAGCGATCGAAGTCGCCGAGTCCGAGGTCGCATCAGCCGAAGCCGCGCTGGGCGACGCGGGCGTGATGACTGACCATCGCAAGGCCGCGGCGGCCGGGCAGCGTTTGGCCGATGCGCAAAGCCGCGTGCAGACGCTCTACACCCGCTGGCAGGAACTTGAAGCCCGGGCCTGAGTGTCGCGCGAGATGGTACCCGCCGCTATCCAGCGACTCACACTCGCGCCCATCGACGCTCGCCCAAGGGCGGTACCCTGCGTCATGGACCACTTTGCCTATCGAAACGGCCGGCTCGCGTGCGAGGGCGTCGATGTCGAGTCGATCGCGCACGCCGTCGGCACGCCGACGTACGTCTACTCCGCCGCGACGCTCACGCTGCACGTCAAGCGTTTGGCTGAGGCATTCGCGCCGATCGAGCCATTGATGTGCTTTGCCGTCAAATGCTGCCCGAATGTGCACGTGCTGCGACCGCTGGTGGATATGGGCCTGGGGATGGATGTGCTGGCTGCGGGGTGCGATCCGTCGAAGATCGTCTTCGCTGGCGTCGGCAAGACCGAAGCGGAGATTCGCGCCGCATTGGCCGCACACATCGCCACGCCAGCACACCTCACGCCCGATGCCCGCGCGGCTCGGGCGCTCAGCGGCGCTGATGCCAGCACCGCCGACAGTCCCCGGCCGATTGCCTGCTTCAACGTCGAGAGCGAGGGTGAACTGGAGGCCATCGCACGGATCGCGCGGCAGATGGGCGTGCGCTGCCGCGCGGCTCTGCGCGTCAACCCGGGCGTCAAGGCTGGCGGCCATGCCTATATCACGACAGCGGACACCCACTCAAAGTTCGGCGTCTCGCCCGAGCACGCGCTGGAGCTCTTCAAGCGGTTCGCCCACGACGCGCATGTGCAGGTTGATGGCCTGCACATGCACATCGGCAGCTCGATCCTGACGCCCGAGCCATATGCCGAGGCGGTGCGGCGATTGCTCGCACTGGCCGACCAGGCCAGCGCGGCGGGCGCACCGATCCGCTGGCTGGACATTGGTGGCGGGTTCGGCGCTGACTATCACACCGGTGACGCGCCGGGGGCCGAGGCGTTTGCGAGGGTAATCGTGCCGCTGATCAAGCCGCGGCTGGACACGGCCCGGGCGCGAGGTGAGGAACTGCGCATCGTCATCGAGCCGGGGCGGACGATCGCGGCCAACGCCGGCCTGCTGCTGACGCGTGTGCAATACATCAAGCACGCGGCGGGCAAGAAGTACATCGTCACCGACGCAGGGATGCAGACCCTGCTGCGGCCGAGTCTCTATCAGGCGTTTCACTTCATGTGGCCGACGCGCGTCGGCCCGCAGCACGAGCCGCCGACGCGGACCGAGCGACCGACCGTCGACGGCGTGCTGGAGGCGGCCGATGTCGTCGGCCCGGTGTGCGAGAGTGGAGATTTCTTGGCCAAGGATCGTGCACTGCCGCCGGTGGCGCCGGGGGATCTGATCGCGATCTTCGCCGCGGGAGCCTATGGCATGTCCATGGCCTCACGCTACAACAGCCACTGCCTGCCGGCGGAGGTGCTGGTGCGTGGTGAATCGATGACGACGATCCGGCGACGCGAAACGATCGACGACCAGCTGGCCCATGAGTTGACCGTCTGACGCCACGACGGACGCAAGCACGCGCACACGCTCAATCAGCCGAAGCGGCCGGTGACGTACTGCTCAGTCTCGGGCAGCAGCGGCTTCTGGAAAATGTCCGCCGTCGGGCCGTATTCGACCAGCCGACCGAGATACATGAACGCGGTGTAATTGCTCACCCGCGCCGCCTGCTGCATGTTGTGCGTGACGATCACCACCGTGATCCGCCCGGCGATTTCGCGGATGAATTCCTCGACCTTCAGCGTCGCCAGCGGGTCCAGCGCGCTGCAGGGCTCGTCCATCAGCAGCACCTCTGGCTCAGCCGCAATCGCCCGCGCGATGCATAGACGCTGCTGCTGACCGCCGGAGAGGCCGAGGGCCGAGTCGTTGAGCCGGTCCTTGGCCTCGTTCCACAGTGCCGCGGCTTTGAGGGCCTTCTCGCACGCCTCTTCCAGCACGCTGCGCCGACGC
>JALOQT010000023.1 GCA_025453375.1 Phycisphaerales bacterium
GATCCGACGCGAATCCTCCATGCCACTGGTGACCCAGACCTACCCCCGCGTCGTCGACACCTTCATCCTCGCTGATCTCGCCTCCACCGCCTCCGTCCTCCACAAAATCGCCACCGACATCCGCCTCCTCTCCAACCGCAAGGAGATCGACGAGCCGTTTGAGGACAAGCAGATCGGCTCCAGCGCCATGCCCTACAAGCGCAACCCCATGCGCTGCGAGCGCATCTGCGGCCTGACGCGGTTCGTCATGAACCTCGTCGGCAACGCCTACGACACCGCCGCGACGCAGTGGCTCGAACGCACGCTCGATGACTCCTCCAACCGGCGCCTCTCGCTGCCAGAGGCCTTCCTCGCCCTCGACGGCGCGCTGGACCTGATGCACAACGTCGCCAGCGGCCTGATCGTGCACGAAGCGATGGTCCGCAAAAACCTCATGGCCGAGCTGCCCTTCATGGCCACCGAGAACATCCTGATGGCCTGCGTCAAGCTCGGCGCCGATCGTCAGGAATATCACGAGCACATCCGCGCTCACGCCCAGGCCGCCGGCCTGCGCGTCAAATCCGAAGGCCTCGACAATGACCTGATCGAGCGCCTCCAGGCCGACAAGCACTTCTGGTCCCGCGCCCGAGGCGGGCCGCTCACTGCCGAGCTTGACTGGTCCGGCGTGCTCGACCCGATGAAATACATCGGCCGCAGCGTCGAGCAAACCGAACGCTTCATCAAGGAGGTCGTCGAACCGCTGCGCGAAGAATACGCCGCCGACCTCGCCGCCCTCGAAAACACCGCCCCGCGCGTGTGAACACAACGCCTTCCCTTCACACCTCCCCTCACCCCCCCACCACCGCCGCCTCCGCGCACAGCCCTGGCCCAAATGCCAGCAGCACGATCGGCGCGCGTCGCGCCAGCGCGTCTCCACGCGCGTTCTCGCGCAGCCGCTGCAAGATGAACAGCACCGTCGCGCTGCTCATATTGCCGTGATCGTGCAGCACATCGCGGCTTGCCTGCAGCGCTTCGGTCGGCAAACTCATCGCCCCCCGCACCGCCTCCAGCACGCGCGGCCCGCCGGGGTGCACGCACCACCGCGCCGCCCGCGCATCATCAATCCCGCACCCCGCCAGCACCGGCGCGAGAAACGCCCCCACATGCTCGCCGATCAACTCCGGCACGCGCGGGCCAAGCGTCATCGCAAACCCGAAATCACCGACGTTCCACCCCATCACCTCCGACGAATCAGGAATGATCGTCGACGCCGTCGCACAAATCTCACCCGTCTCGCCCACCTCACCCCCATCACGCCCCGCCCGCACAACACACGCCGCCGCCCCATCGCCAAACAGCGCGCCAGACACAATGTGATCGTCCCGGCTCGTCGGCTGCAAGTGCAGCGTCGACAACTCCACACACACCACCAGCACCACGCGTGACGGATCCGCCTGCACGATCGCCGCCGCCGTCGCCAGCGCGTTGATCGCGGCATGGCACCCCATAAACCCCACATGCACCCGCGCCGTCGTCGCCCGCAACCCCAGCCGCGCGATCAACGCCAGATCCACCCCCGGCGCGGCAAACCCCGTGCACGACGCCGTCACCAGATGCGTCACACGACCCGCCTCCGTCGCATCCCGGCGCAGCGCCTCCCGCGCCGCGCTCTCGGCCAAGGGCGGCGCAAGCCGCGCATACGCCTCCATTCGCGCCGCCGTGCCCGGCGCGTCCGCCTGACCCGTAAACATCGTCTGCCCGCCAGCAACATCGCAGATCACACTTCCGCGCTGCGCGATCCCGCTGCGGGCAAACACCGCCCGCGCCAGTCGCAGACTTTCGCCATCGAGCTTCGCCTCGCGGACCATCAGGTCCAGCGCCTGCGCCTGGCTCAGCACACCCGTCGGCGTGCTGAGGCCGATCGCCCCGATCACGACGCGCACGGGGCACCTCCCGTCGCGCCGCGATCCACCACCGCCTCCGGCCGCGATGCACGCCGCACGATCGCTTCGATCACACGTCGCAGCATCTGGCTCGCGCCGATCGCCACGATCGCTGGCCGTCGCATGCTACCGCGCCGCGCGATCCACCGCACCAGGCCACACGTCGCTCGCCTTCGCGACAGCCCGCCGCGCTGCACGCGCGACCATGCCTCGGGCATCGTCATCCACGCACGTCGCGCCGCCTCACCCTCGCCGCACGCCACCGCGGCCAGCTCCCCCGCCGCGCGGCCCTGCGCGATTGCCCACGTCATCCCCTCACCCGTAAACGGCTCGACATACGCCGCGCTGTCCCCTGCGACGAGCAACCCCGGCGCACTGTGCCGCCCGCGCGATCGCGTCAGCAGCCCCGTGCCCATCATCGCCCCGACTCGCGTGAGCGCATCAGCAGGAGCATCAACGCCACACTGCCGCAGAATCTCGCCCATCAGCACGCCCGGCCCGCCTGCCGCCCGCACCGCGCGCGGGTCCATCGCGCCGGCGACATCCACACGTCCATCCGCCAATCGCACAAGGCCGACGTACCCCGC
The DNA here is from genome assembly GCA_025453375.1 of Phycisphaerales bacterium. Classification (GTDB taxonomy): domain Bacteria; phylum Planctomycetota; class Phycisphaerae; order Phycisphaerales; family UBA1924; genus JAJTGZ01. The sequence continues at coordinate 2,510 of JALOQT010000023.1, forward strand.
ATCCGTCGCGTGCATCGCGATCTCCCCCGCCGCCACATGGGCATGCCACGCTACGGACTCCTCACCGCTCAGCACCGCGCCCGCACCCATCCACGAATCCGGCGCGATGCGCACCGCAAACCCCTCCGCATCCACGCGGCTCAGACTGCTGCCGCTCAGCCCATCAGCCACGATCACGCACCGCGCCGCGATCTCCCGCGTTGAACGCTCACTCCCGACTGCCAATCGCCACACCCCCGCCCCCCCCACCGCGCCCTCACAACCCAGCACCTTCGCCGAGCACCCAGGCCAGAATTGCACGCCACGCTGCACGCCCGCCTCGACGAGCCGCGCATCAAGCTCATCCCGCGCGATCGCCACCCCGCCCGGATGCGCGAAGCCTGCAACGTGCACACCCGCACCATCGCGCCATCCACCACGCCGCGGCGTGCACACGCGCACACGCCCCAAACCCGCGCCGTTCGTCCGCACGCCCACCGCCTCAAGCATCCGCACCCCCGCCGGGTTCAAGCATGACCCGCACACCTTCGTGCGCGGCCAGGCGCACCGCTCAATCAGCAGCACCCGTGCCCCGGCCCGCGCCGCGACCAGCGCCGCGACCGCACCAGCCGGCCCCGCGCCGATCACCACCACCGGCCACACGTCGCACGCTTCATCCATGCGCGCCCCCCCTCCCACTCTTGGCCGCGTCAGGCCGCGTCCACATCAGTCGCATCCGCCATGGCCAACTGCGCTGCACGATCGCGCCGGGCATCCCCGCCTGGGCCGCGAGGCTCGCCAGTTCCCACGTCGTCCACGCCGCACGCACGCTCAGCACCGCATCAGTATGCACCACCGCACTGCGCGTCACCATCCGCGGGATCACCTGCGCCGCCACCAGCCCCGCCCGGCAGCGCCGCAAATCCGTCACCACCACGCCAATCTTCGACACCCGCGCCATCTCCGCCAGCACGCGCACCGCACCCGCCTCCGTCAGGTGATGCAGAAACAGCGAGCACACACTGATATCCACCTCGCCATCGCGCAGCGCCAGCCCACGCTCGACAACATCCCCCGCCAGCAGCCGCACGCCCTGCCCACCCTGCCCACCCTGCCCACCCTGCGCCGAATGTCCCAGCCGCGCTCTGGTCTGCTCCAGCGCCACCGCGCTGATATCCGCCGCGAGCAAATCCAGCTGCACGCCCTCCCTCCGTGCCCTCCGCGCTATCGACGCCAGCACATCCCCCGACCCCGTCGCCACATCCAGCAGCGACGCGCGCTTCCTCGGCCCCAGCAGCATCCGCACGCCCCGCCACAGCGGCCCACCAGCATCACTCACACGATTGAGCCGCGCCAGCCCCGCCAGCGCGTGACGATGCGCCTGCGGATCAATCGCCGGATCATCCATCAACTCAGGTTGCAGTTCCCGCGCCCGCATGAGCAGCACCGACGCTCCGAGCCGCAGGTGGTGCGGCGACCTCAGAGCATAGCGCCAGCCAGGCGCCGCCAGCACCTCGCCATCGCACCGCGCATCGGCGTCATCACGCCTCAGCAGCCCGCGAAGTAGCGCCCGAGGAACACGATCACATCATCGGCCGTCAGCACGCCATCCGGCGCCGGGTTCTGATTCGGCCCGGCCACATCGCCGCGCAGGTCGTTGGCGAAGAACCATCCCAGGAAGACGATGATGTCGTCCGCCGTCAGCCCGCCATCCACGCCGACGCTCTGGTTGGCACCCGCCACGTCGCTCTGCGTGCACGGTGCCAGCCGCGTGAGACTTCCCGCCGGAATGACCGCCTCGGCTGACAGCGGCGGATCCCACCGCAGAATCACCCCGCCGCCGCCCGTCGCCTCGAAATACTCCAGACGAATCGAGTGGAATCCAGGTGCAAGATTCGCCGTGCCCTCGCGCGTCTGCATGCCGTGCAGCCCGTCGTTGTTCACCACCAGCGTGTTGCCGATGAACAGACGTGACCCATCATCACTCTCAACCTCAAAGCGATACAGCCCGCCCTGCCCAGTCACCTCCAGGAAGCCGCTGAACACCGCCGCGACATTGTCGCTCCGCCCCGAGTTGGCAATCGGCCCCGTCGTCGACGGATAGTTCACATTCGGCACCGACGTCACCAGATACGGCGTCAGCGACCCGAAATTCGGCAGCACCGACGTGCCCGCCGGAATCGCGTAATACCGCGCATCCAGCTCCGCACGCCTCGGCAGCGTGCTTTCCGACGGACGACCCGTCGATGGCGACAGCGTCACCGTCGCGGTGCTCTGCAGCGTGCCGGTCTGGATCGTGTACGTCAACGTCTCACTGAGAAAGGTCCCCGCAGGAATCTGCACCTGCAGCCGATCACGCACCGGCGGCGTGCCCACCAGACGCGTCACCGTCCGCCCGGCCGACGTCGTCGCGCTGAACGCCCCCAGCGTGAACGCATCGCACGAGCCGGAGAAGTCATTGGCCATCACATCGATCGTCACCAGCCCACCGGCACTCGTGAACGGCACCGAGTCATTCACCGCCCGCGGCGCCAGCCCCGGCGTGACCGCCGACGCATTGGTCAAGCATGACTGCGTGGCCCGACTGCGAATCGCCACCACCGCCGTGTTGCCAAACCGCGAGATGTTGCCCGTGCACCCGCCGAGGGCCGCACACATGATCGAGCAGTCACTCTGTCCGTCGCAGTGCTGCGCGTTGAAGTTATGCCCCACCTCGTGCGTCGTCACCGCGACGCGACGGGCGAAAATTGTGCTGAAGCGAGACTGACTCACGCCATACCGCACCGTCGAACACACCCCGGGTGTATACGCGATGCCGATGGTGCTGCCATCCATGTCCCGCCCCGTGAACAGGTGCGAGAGATCGCGAACCACCGATGCGCGATTCGCATCCCACTCGGAGCGGAACTGGCTCAGCAGCGTGCCTGCGACATTGGTCGTATACGGCTCAAAGTTGATGTAATCCGCCTCCGGCGTCCCCGCCGGCACCTCGCGCACGAAGCTCGCCGTCAGCGTCGCCAGCACCGCCGCATCCCGCTGGAAGATCGTGTTCATCGCATTGACGACCGACTCCATGTCCGAGATCGTCGTCGCCGTGTTGCTGTTGTTGGCCAGGAAGAACCGGATATCCGCCTCCACCGCCAGGTCATACTGACGCAGGCAAGGCGTCGTCGCCCCGCGCGCCGTCGCCTCGACGATCGGCTGCACATCCCCGGGCGGCGCAATCGCCCCGCCACATCGATACCCCGTCAGGCTCCGCATCTGGTTCTTCGCAAACACCATGTGCATCGCCGCCTCACCCGGAGCGACCGCCTCGATCTCCGGCATCGCCTCCGCCACCGGCTGGATGTACCAGTGCGACTGCCCATCATCGATAATCGCCCGCAGCCCCCCACCCACGATGCTCGCACCCACGATCGAGTTCGGCTCGCCCTCGATCACCCCGCGAAAAGTCGCCGCCGGCGGCGCCTGGATCTCCACCGTTTCGCTCTGTCCCGCCTCGTTGCGCCGAATCGCATACGCCTTATACCCCGGCGCACGCAGATTGTCCGGCATCAGCCGCAGCGTCACGATCCGATCACCCAGCGGCACATCCACCGTCCACACCAGCGGCGCAGGCTGCTCATGCGTGATCACCGGCGTCACCAGCGGCAGCATCACACCATCACGCAGCCCCATCGCCCGAAGCGCGGCCTCGCGATCCGGCGCATCACCGCGCGCAGCGATTGGCCCCATCGCCACCATGCCGATGGCCACACACGTCATCCACCCGAGCATTCGATGTGTCATTCCCGCGGTCCTTCCCATATTGCCGGATTGATCGCACAACTCGCCACCAGCACACAGCCATCCAGCGGTCGCCTGCGCGCCCGCCATCCAACCAACCCTCACGATCCCACGCCGCCCCGCCCAACCCCACACCAGCCCCCGCCAACTCACGCGCACCGCAGACCAGCCATCGACAGCCGCATCCTCGCGCCCATCACCGCGACGATCGCTCGCCGCCCTCGCGGACCACTTGTGAGAACAACCAGCCAAAGTGTGACGCCATCGGCCCGCGAATGCAAGCCGAACCATCCCCTCTTCGTGAGAAAGTCTTCGCCGGTTCCAGCCCTCGCCAGAAGTACTTGCCCACCTCGCCAACCCCTACTCCAACCCGTGCCCAACCACTAATGAAAAACGCCCCGCGCCAAAGCGCAGGGCGTTGAAGAATCACACATCAGACCGTGGCCTCGCCCAGCCTTTCACTGAGCCCTCGGCCCTCACACCTCGGCCCTTCCGCTCACGGGCAGCCCTGGAAGTAGAAGCCCAGGAAGACGATGATGTCGTCTGCCGTCAGCTGGCCGTCCGGCTGGCTGGCATTCTGGTTCGCGCCAGAGACGTCCGCCAGCAGGTTCGCCGGGCTCGCCGGGTTGCCCGCCACCGGCGCACCGGTCGTGTTGCCGAAGTACCAGCCAAGGAAGACGATGATGTCGTCAGCCGTCAACTGATCGTCCGGCGTCGTGCTCTGGTTCGCACCGGCCACGTTGGCGCGGCTGTCGCATGCCACCGGACCCGTGCCCACCAGCGTCACCCACACATTGCCGGGCAGCGTCGACAGGTCCGTCGTGCGCGGCTCGCCCAGGTTCGCCTGGCTCGTCACGCCCGTCGGCAACCGCAGACCGATCACCTGATTGGAGATGAAGTCATACCCGCCGTTGCTGATGAAGCCCGTCATGCGGATCGGCGACACACCGTCCCAACCCAGCTCGTTGAGCTTGATCGAGAACTCAAGACCCGTCGTCACCGCCGAGGCCGCCGTGTCCGTCGCCGTCGTGTCCGACACGCCCAGCACGTTGCTGTTGTTCAGCTTGACGTCAATCAGGCCCGTCTCAGCCGCGGCAAACGGCGTCAGCAGCACGTCCGCGTTGCGGCGCGGCGCAACACGCGTCCCGCGTGGCCCTTCCGTCGGCGTGCCGACGAAGTCCACCAGGTCCGCCGTGTTCGGCCCGGCAAAGTCCACCAGGTTCACGTTCGGCCCGTTCTTGTTGCCGCCGTCAAAGCTCTCCAGGTCCATCGAGAACGTCGACGCACCGCTCGTCGCCTCGCGGCGACCGTTGGTCCGCAGCACCGCCGCGTTGGAGAACATGCTGACGGTGTTGATCGGATCAATCGGATCAACCCCGCCCGTGCCGACGCTCAGCCAGTAGTCCGCAGCAAAGCCGCCGTCGAACCGCAGGCCGCCCGTGTTGATCGCGCGGGTGTTGTCCGCCGGATCGACGACGAACGTGTCGTTGCCGCCGCCGAGGCGCTGCAGCGCGCTGAAGTCACCCGCCGGGTTGCCGACGTAGCGCGTCGGCGCCAGCAGGCCAGCGACAAACGTCTGGCCATCCGGAGCCGGATCAACGTTCGTCAACTGACGCGTCTCACCACGCAGACGCTGCTGCCCGCCCGGGCCGACATCGAAGAAGAACGAAGCCTTGTTGAAGCTCGTCTCCAGGTTGCCCGTGACCATCACAAACAGCGTGTCACCGACGACGCGAGAATACACCGCGTTGAACTCCGAGCCATACGCCAGGTCGACGCTCGGCGCAACCGACGGCCCGCTGGCCACCGGCGTGCCCAGCACGCCGCCCGTGTTGCGGTTGTCAATCGCCACGCGAACGTCAGGCGTGCCATCGCCGCCCGTCGCCGCCAGCGCGGTGAACCCCGCCGGCAGCACGAACGTCGGCGCCGGACCGAACGGCGGGAAGCCCGCAAACCCGATGAAGCTGCCCACCGGCGGCAACTCCGTCGGGAACGTCGCCCAGTCAATGAAGATCTGCGGGTTCGTCGGCGCCGCGGCAAAGTTGCAGTTGATGCTCAAGGCGTAATCCGCCTCAAAGCCCGTATCAAACGTAAAGCCGTTGGTGTTGCTTGCATCCGCACCCAGGTTCGGCAACAGGCCATTGAAGCCCGAAGTCGTATTCAGGATCCGGTTCTGGCCACCAGCGATGCTGTCGATGAAGATGTTCAGGCGGTTGCCGTTGTTCTCAAGGTTGCCCGCCACCATCACATACAGCGTGCTCGTCGCGTCATTGCGGACGACATACAGGCCGTTCAGCTCCGAGCCGTTGGTCGAACGCACCGCGTTGCCAGTGTTGGAGTTGCCAAAGCCCGTGAAGCACGTCTGCACCGCCACCGCAGCGCCATAGATGCCCGTGCTGCCAGCCGTCACCCCGTCATCCATGAACCCGTCGACCAGCGGCGCCGTCGCCACGTTCGCCGGTGTGAAGGTCGCAAACTGCGTCCCGGGGATGTTGTTCAGGTTGATGTTCCGCTCGTTGCCGCCCACGTTGCCCGTGTTCTGCGGCAGGCCCGGCAGGAACTGGTTGCTGATGAACCCGCCACCACCGCTGACAAACATCGACAGCTTCAGCGGCTGACCCGCGACGTACCCGATCGCGCTGTACGGAATCGCAATCTCCACACCCGAGCGCACATCCGCG